>JAFSKJ010000025.1 GCA_017449025.1 Prevotella sp.
GGACTTCATCCAGACGGTGGAGTACTTTATATCGCGCATCACCAGCATGGATGCACGGACGGAGGATAAGCAACCGGAGCAATGGCTCGACACGGCCGACGTATGCGCAGGGCTTCAGTTAGACCGCCGCACGGTCTATTCGCTACGGGAACAGGGCAAGTTGCCGTTCTCGCAGTTCCAGCACAGGGTGTACTACAAGGCAAAGGACGTAAAGGCTCTGGCTGACGGACTGGCGGAGAAGTCCCCGAAGAGTAAGGAAACAGAAGTTGAAAACCCATCAAAATAGAATCATCATGTTAGGACAGGACATTATCACGAAGGATTATTTCACCGACCTTTACGGACGCATCCGAAAGGCATTGGAACAGCACGAAGAGGCTACGCAGCATTACCGCCCATTGCTGGACGGTGTGCGATACATGACAGACAAGGAACTGTCGGAAATGCTCAAAGTGAGCCGACACACCTTGCAGCAGTATCGCAACAAGGGTTTGATTCCCTTTACTTATTGTCAGGGCAAGGTACTTTATAAGGAGCAGGACGTGCAGGAACTTCTTGAAGAAGGAGCTGGTGGCGGTGATACGCCAACAACACCGAAATGTAAGAAGCCTACCATCAGTTACAGCAACGGCAAACTGACATTCAACAGTGCGACGGATGGTGCCACGTTCCAGTCTTCCATAACAGACGCTGACATCAAATCATATAGCAGTAATGAGGTGCAACTTGGCGTGACCTATAACATCAGCGTCTATGCCACCAAGCCAGGCTACGAAAGCTCCGAAACAGCTACGGCCACACTCTGCTGGATTGATGTGGAACCAAAGACATTAGGCATCACAGAAAGTGTCTCGCAGGTACGGGCCAATGCTATATTGATTCAGAACAACAGCGGACAGATCGTAGTGAATGGTGCTGAAGAAGGAACGAGTATCAGCATGTACAACACAAACGGCATCCAACTCGGAACCGCCATCAGCCACAACGGAAGTGCCACTTTCAACATCAACCTCCCAAATGGCAGCGTTGCGATAGTAAAGATTGGTAATATTTCAGTAAAGGTGGTAATTCGATAAGAATATAAACATTGACGAGATGATAATATTTGTCGTGAAGTTGAAGATGCATTGAGATTTAACTCTCTTCTGAGACCTGTGTTTGGGTTCTTCGACAAGCGGAGTGGCAAAGCCGAGTCCGAATAAGACACCTAACTCCTTCACCAATCCTCCGTATTTTGCATTACCCTCATTTTTGTACTTCCTCGTTCTTCCCCGTTTTGTCTTTATTTTAGGCCGAATTGCGTTAATTCTCCAAAATCCGTTGTCCGTTACAAGCTTTTTTCTTATCTTTGCAGACGATTTCTGAAGCAAGATGACTTTTTCACTTAATAATACAGATAACAATTATGAGTACAAGTAATGTAAGGCCGGCTGACATGGAGCGTATAACGACTCCGGCCTTGGCCCAGAAATTCATTGATGAACAGGTAAAGGAACTCCGCGCCCAAATTGGCGACAAGAAGGTGCTGCTGGCTCTTTCGGGAGGTGTGGATTCGTCGGTAGTAGCTGCCCTGCTGATCAAGGCCGTAGGCCAGCAGTTGGTGTCAGTGCATGTAAACCACGGACTGCTGCGAAAGGGTGAGCCAGAGCAGGTGATACGCGTATTCCGCGATGAGATGAACGCCAATCTGGTGTATGTCGATGCAACCGATCGATTCCTCGACAAGCTGGCCGGCGTGGCCGATCCTGAGCAGAAGCGCAAGATTATCGGAGCCGAGTTCATACGTGTGTTTGAGGAGGAGGCCCGTAAACAGGAGGGCATCAGCTTCTTGGCACAGGGCACAATCTATCCCGACATTGTGGAGTCGGGGCCAGTGAAGTCGCATCACAACGTGGGAGGTCTGCCTGAGGACATGAAGTTCGAGCTGGTGGAACCCATCAAGCTGTTGTTCAAGGACGAGGTGCGCGTGGTCGGCAAGGAGCTGGGCCTGCCCGACAACATGGTATTCCGTCAGCCTTTCCCAGGCCCTGGTCTGGGCGTGCGTTGTACAGGTGCCATCACCCGCGACCGTCTTGAGGCGCTGCGCGAGAGCGATGCCATCCTTCGCGAGGAGTTTGCCAATAACGGCCTTGAGGGTAAGGTATGGCAATACTTCACCATCGTGCCCGACTACAAGTCTACTGGCGTGAAGGATAACAAGCGCAGCTGGGACTGGCCGGTAATCATCCGTGCCGTGAACACGCGCGACGCTATGACTGCCACGATTGAGGAGATTCCCTATCAGCTGCTGCACCACATCACCCAGCGCATCATCACTGAGGTGCCAGGCGTAAACCGTGTTCTTTACGACCTTACACCGAAGCCCACGGGCACAATAGAGTGGGAGTAATTTACTCCCACTCTATTGTCGAAGGCGGCTTGGAGGAGATGTCGTAACATACACGGTTTACCCCGCGTACCTTATTAATTATTTCGTTCGACACCTTGGCCAAGAAGTCGTAGGGTAGGTGGGCCCAGTCGGCTGTCATGGCGTCGGTGGAGGTGACAGCCCGCAGGGCGACGGGATTCTCGTAGGTACGCTCATCGCCCATAACGCCGACGCTGCGCACGCTGCTGAGCAGGATGGTGCCAGCCTGCCATATCTGGTCATAGAGCGAGACTTCTATTTCGCCATCGGTCATTTCTGCAGGCACTCCAGCGGCAAGAACCCTGCGGGCTTCTTCGCCGCTGAGCTTGACCTTGTATTCGCGCAGGGCGCGGATATAGATGTCGTCGGCATCCTGCAACACCCGCACCTTCTCTGGTGTGATGTCGCCCAGTATGCGCACAGCCAGTCCTGGTCCTGGGAAGGGGTGGCGGGTGATGAGGTGCTCTGGCATACCGAGCTGACGCCCAACGCGTCGCACCTCATCCTTAAAGAGCCACTTCAGCGGCTCGCAGAGCTGCAGGCGCATTTCCTTGGGCAGTCCGCCAACGTTGTGGTGGCTCTTGATTACCTTACCTGTGATGTTAAGCGACTCTATCCGGTCGGGGTATATTGTGCCCTGGGCAAGCCAACGGACAGCGCCCGCCTTTTCCCCTTTGGGGGAGAGATTGATGATGGCCTTGGCCTGTTCGTTGAACACCTCGATGAAGTCGCGTCCTATAATCTTGCGTTTCTGCTCAGGTTCGGTAACGCCGGCAAGGTCGGCAAAGAATTTCTCGCTGGCATCCACGCCGATGACGTTGAGGCCCAGCTCACGATAGTCTTCCATCACCTGTCTGAACTCGTTCTTGCGGAGCATGCCGTGGTCAACGAAGATGCAGGTGAGTTGGTTGCCGATGGCACGGTTGAGCAGCACGGCAGCGACGCTGGAATCGACACCTCCTGACAACCCGAGAATCACACGGTCGTCACCCAACTGCTCCTTCAGGTCGGCTACGGTCGAGTCGACGAACGAGGCTGCGCTCCACTTCTGGTGCGAGCCGCAGATGCCGACCACGAAGTTCTTAAGCAGCTGCATGCCCTGCAGGGTGTGGAACACCTCGGGGTGGAACTGAACGGCGAATATGGAAGCCTCACCCTTACCCTCTCCAACGGGAGAGGGAGAATAGAAAGCTGCGTATTTCACGTCTTTTGTGCTTCCTATCACCTCAAAGCCTTCAGGGAGATCCGTGATGGTGTCGCCGTGCGACATCCACACCTGCGAGTGTTGCTCGAAGCCTTTGAAGAGCGGATTGGTGGTGTCGACCGTCTCAAGGTTGGCACGTCCATATTCGCGGCTGTCGGCTTTCTCTACTTTGCCTCCGAGGGTGTGACTGATTAGCTGTGCTCCATAGCAGATGCCAAGGACAGGCACCTTGCCAACGAACTGACTGAGGTCGACTTTGAAAGCCTCTGGGTCGTGAACCGAGTAGGGCGAGCCTGAAAGTATGACGCCGATGACGGAGGGGTCGTCGGCTGGAAACTTGTTATATGGCAGAATCTCGCAGAATGTGTCCAGCTCTCGCACTCTGCGTCCTATGAGCTGAGTAGTCTGTGAACCGAAGTCCAATATTATTATCTTCTGTCGCATATTTAGTAATTATGTTTATGAGTTTAATCATGAATATCTCTGGCAAACTTTTCTGCAGCTTCCAAGGTGTCAAGCTTTCCCACGTCAAGCAGTCTGAGGTTGTCGTTCTCGAATCCAAGGAAAGCGCACTTGTTGCAGTACTCTAAGTAGAAATCAATGATGCCGAAGCGTTCGCCCATGCCCTCTAACAGTGGGAACACCGACGGCGAGACCACATGTATGCCGCTGAAGGCAAGGTGCTTGAGCTGCGACGGGTCTATACCTTTGTATGGGCTTCGCACTTCGCCTGTCTGGACATTTATCCATCCGTCGAGTATCAACTCCTCGTCGAAGAGCAGATAGCGCTTGGTGTTGCGGCGGCTCACCATCAACAGCGCGTCGGCACGGCTCCGCAAGGCGTAGTCATAAAAGGCGCTGAGGTCGGCATTGCTCAGTATGTCAACATTGTGGACAAGCACCGGACTGTCGTGGCAGAACAGTGGCATGGCCTTTCGTATGCCTCCTCCTGTCTCCAACAGCCTGCTTGTCTCGTCGCTGATGAATATGTCTATGCCGAAGTTGTTGTTTGCCGCAAGATAGTCTGTGATTTGCTTGGCAAAGTGGTGCACGTTCACCACAATCCGTCGGAACCCCGCAGTTTTCAGTTTCGTCAGCACGTGCCAGATAAGCGGCTCACCTCCAACGGGCACAAGTGCTTTCGGCATAGTGTCGGTAAGAGGCTTCAGCCTGGTGCCCAGTCCTGCGGCGAATATCATGGCTTGCTTCATGGCGGCAGTTCTTTTTGGCGGCGAAGTTACTAAAAATCTGTGAATCTTACAAGTATTTAGCAATTTTTGTGTACCTTTGTCGGCGATTATGACTTCATCGATAAGAAAACAGCTCAGCGACTCTCCTGTGGCAAGGTGGTCGGTACTCTTCATAGTGTCAACGGCCATGATGATGGGCTACTTTGTCAACGACGTTATGTCTCCCTTGGAGAACATGCTTGAGATGCCACTGTCAAAGGGGGGCTTAGGGTGGTCGCCCGCCGACTACGGATTCTTCTCCGGAGCCAGCGGCTTCATCAATGTGTTTCTGCTCATGCTTTTCTTCTCGGGCATCATTCTCGACAAGATAGGCATTCGCTTCACCGGCACGCTTGCCTGCTCGCTGATGATAGTGGGAACGCTGATAAAATACTATGCTGTCACTGCCGGATTCTCGTCTACGGTTTCCCTCTTCGGCACCACCCTTCCTCTGTCGGCTGCTGTGGCCAGCCTTGGATTTGCCATCTTCGGCGTTGGCTATGAAATGACCGGCATCACCGTGTCGAAAGCCATGGTCAAGTGGTTCACCGGCCACGAGATGGCTCTTGCCATGGGCATACAGCTTGCAATGGCGCGCTTAGGCACAGCGGCTGCCCTGAGCATCTCGGCGCCCATAGCGCGCCGCATATCACTTTCGGCCCCACTTCTGCTCGCGCTGGGATTCTTGATTATTGGGATTATGGCTTTCCTTGTGTTCTGCGTCATGGACATACGGCTTGACCGCTCTTCAGCAGTAACCTTCAGCAGTGAGGTGTCAGACGACAACAGCTTCCGATGGAGTGACATTGGCACCACCCTGCGCTCTCCCGGTTTCTGGCTCATCACCGTTTTCTGCGTGCTGTTCTACTCTGCCCTGTCGCCATTCCTCAAGTTTTCCTCCCGCCTGCTCATCTTGAAATATGGTATCGATGCCGATGTGGCTGGATTCTTCTCGAGCATAGCACCCTTTGGCACCATTGTGTTCACCCCGCTGTTCGGACTGCTCTACGACCGCTACGGCCATGGTGTTACGCTTGTCATCTGCGGATCACTTATGCTGACAGTTGCCCACTTCGGCTTCTCGCTGCCTTTTGGTAGCAGCACAGTGGCTTTCGCCCTGATGGCTCTGCTCTCAATAGGCTATTCCATCGCCCCGGCCGCCCTGTGGCCCTGTGTGCCGAAAATCATTCCGCTAAAATGCTTAGGCACTGCTTGCTCCATGATTTTCTTCATCCAGAACTTCGGTCGCTCAATCATACCAATGATTGTAGGACGGGCCAATGAGTTTGACCCGTCCTACACCACATCGATGATAATATTCGGAACAACGGCGCTGAGCGCAACAATCATCGCCGTTGTCATGCTTTACGTGAATCGCCGTAAGGGCTACGGCCTGCAGCTGCCCAACATAAAGAGTGGAGCTTGAATCAGATAACCTCTATACCCTGCTCCTCGCATAGCTTAAGGCTCATCTCCTTGAGCTTGAACTTCTGGATTTTGCCGGAGCCTGTAAGCGGGAACTCCTTTATGAAGAACACATACTTGGGAATCTTGTAGCGTGCAATCTTGCCACGGCAGAACTCCTGGACATCCTCGGGCAGCATGGTGACGCCCTCGTCGAGAATGATGAAAGCGCCTACTGCCTCGCCGTATTTCTTCGACGGCACTGCTGCTACCTGAACATCCTTGATGCCCGGCATCTTGTAGAGGAACTCCTCTATCTCGCGAGGGTAGATGTTCTCACCACCGCGAATAATCATATCCTTGATGCGGCCGGTGATGCGATAGAAACCGTTTTCGTCCTTCACGCCAAGGTCGCCGGAATGCAGGAAGCCGTTCTTGTCGATAACCTCTGCCGTAGCCTGCGGATTCTTATAGTAGCCCTTCATCACATTGAATCCCTTGCAGCACATCTCACCCTGGACGCCCACTGGGCACTCCTCGCCCGTCTCCGGGTCGAGAACCTTGACCTCCACGAAAGGATAGTCACGCCCTACAGTGGTGCAGCGCTGTTCAAACGAATCGTTCAGGCAGGTCTGGGTCATGCCGGGCGAAGACTCCGTGAGTCCGTAGACACTGGTTATGGTCATGTACATCTTCTCGCTCACCTGCTTCATCAACTCTACAGGGCAGAGTGAGCCGGCCATGATGCCAGTGCGCAGACAGGTAAGGTCGAACATTGAGAACATGGGATGGTTCAGTTCGGCTATGAACATGGTAGGCACGCCGTAGACTGCCGTACACCTTTCTTTATGTATGGAGGCAAGCACCAACAGCGGGTCGAACTTCTCCACCATCACCTCTGTGCAGCCATGGGTAAGGCAGTTCATGGTGGCAAGCACCACTCCGAAGCAATGGAACAACGGCACGCACACACAAAGCTTGTCGTTCTGGGTGAAGCCCATGTTCTCGCCCGTGAAGTAGCCGTCGTTGGCAATGTTGAAGTGAGTAAGCATGACGCCCTTGGGGAAGCCCGTCGTGCCAGACGTGTACTGCATGTTGCAGACATCGTGGCATGTAACCTTGCTCTTCACCTCAAGAAGCTCCTCGTCGTCAATGTTCTGCCCCAGCAGCAGGAGTTCTGCCGTGTTGAACATTCCACGGTACTTCTCCATGCCAATAAACACAACGTTCTTCAGGTGTGGGAAGCGCTCTGAGGAGAGATGCCCGCGTTCGCAGGTCTTCAGCTCGGGCAGCATGGTATAAGTCATGTCTACGTAGTTGCAGTCCCATGTTCCATCGGTTATGCAAAGAGTGTGCATGTCAGAGTCCTTGCACAGGTACTCCAGCTCGTTCTGCTTATAGTTGGTGTTGACGGTAACGAGCACTGCCCCTATCTTGGCCGTAGCGTAGAGGAATGTGAGCCAGTCGGGAACGTTGGTTGCCCAGATGCCAACGTTGGAACCTTTCTTTACTCCTATGGCAAGCAGGCCCTTGGCAAGATTGTCCACGCGCTCGTCAAACTGCTTCCAGGTGAAGCGCAGGTTGCGGTCGCTATATACTATATACTCCCTGTCGGGCGTTGTCTCTGCCCAATACTCCAGCCACTGGCCGAGTGTGCGCTCATAGAGCGAGTAACCGGAGCTTCCGGTCTCTGCAGGATATGTCCTGTCTGGCAGCGGTCTGCCTGCCATGTCTAATTTGCTCATTGTGCTTAGCGTTTGGAAGGTTGTGTTAAGAGTTTAGAAGGGGATATAGACTACAGCCAGAATCTTGGCGTACTTGCCTGGTGCCCCGTGCACATGGTGCTTGACAATGCTATCGTAGAAGATGCTGTCGCCAGCCTTCAGCACATACTTTTCCTTGCCATAGTCAATCTCTACCTCGCCCTCCAGTACATAGATGAACTCCTCGCCCTCATGAGCTGAGAGCTTGAAGTCGGTGTTCTCCTCCGGATTGATGTCTATAACGAATGGCTCCATGTGGCGCCCAGCCTTCTGCTGCGCCAGGGGATGGTACTCCATGTGCTTACGGGCATCGGTGGCCCCGTTTGAGAAGCTGATGCTGCTGTTAGCCTCGCGCTCTGCGGCGCGGGTTACAACAGGCCCGAGGGCGTCGTTATCGTCCATGAACGTTCCCAGGCGTACGCCCAAAGCGCGTGCCACCTTGATCAGCGGGCCTAACGACGGTAGGGTCTGGTCGTTCTCTATTGACTGTATCTGCTCTGCGGAAAGTCCGCTGCGCTCTGCAATCTCTTCAATGGTGAGATTTTTGGATTCCCGAAGTCCCTTGATTTTGGAACCCACGAATGTGTGACTGTTCGACATGTTTAATTCAATAAAAGTGCTGAGTCTGTTAAGTTCTTTGTTATTAATAGTTTCTTATGCAAAAAGAGGCAAGCGTCGGCTTGCCATCTCTTACTGTTTGTACACCCTCAGGGGCTCGAACCCTGGACACCCTGATTAAGAGTCAGGTGCTCTACCAACTGAGCTAAGGGTGCATCCTTGTGTTTTGCGGGTGCAAAGGTACACACTTTATTTCACACTGCCAAATTTTTTTGCCACTTTCTTTGAAAAAGACTCATTTTCCCGCTTTTTCCCCTCTGTTTCCGCCCTTTTCGGCTTCTTGGAGCAATGCTATCGGCTGTTTATCAGTGTTCTTGCATACTCGATAATGGTGTCGCGCCCCTGCCGGAAGTCTCCTGGCGTGAGCTCTACCAAGTGGTCGGGGGCAATGCCGAACTCAGTGGACTGGTAGTTGGCATCGCAGAGGGGAACGGCAGAGAAGCGCACCGTCCAACCGTTGGGAAGCGAACTGCTGAAGGGCAGTCCGGCACCTCCGCCGGTACGGTCGCCGACAATGGTGACCATCGGCAGCGCCTTCATATACATGACGAACTCGTTGGCGGAGGAGAATACGTGGCGGTTGGTGAGCACACAAACGGGTTTATGCCACCTGAAGCGTGCCGACGGTTCGAGATACTTGGGTTCCATGGACGAGAAATCGCTGTGACCCTTGCCGGTCTTGTGCTGCGAATAGCCCACAAGGGTCTTCTCCTCAACGAATCTTGACGCGAATTTGGCAGCGTATGACAGGTTTCCACCGCCGTTGGAGCGTATGTCGATTATCAGTCCCTGGCATAGTGCCATCGACGACAGCACCTCGTCGAGGTTGCCCTCGCCAATGCCATTGGCGAACGACGAGTAGCGTATATAGCCGATGTTGTCGTCGAGTATGCGGTAACGCAGGCCGGAGGCTATCTTGTAGTCGGTGCCTAAGTAGATGCGCTCTAACGAGTCGCTGAAGTTTGCGGGATAGTTCTCGTGCCACGACCAGTTGCGGGCATAGTCGTGCGAGGCGGAGAGGTTCACGTGTCCGTCGCGAAGCTCTCCCAGCATGTTGCCGAGCACCTCGAACAGCTGGTCGTGGCTCATGTCGTCGTCAATGCGCGGGCGGTATCGGGCATAAACCTCATTCCAGTCGAGACCATACTCTTGCTGCTTGAAGTCGAAGAAGCAGTAGTGCTCGTCAATAATCCGCCACAACGCCTCGAAGTTGCCCTGCGGTGTGTCGGCATACTCGTCTTCGTCAATGCAGGATTGGAAAAGCAGGAAAGTAAGGGCAATCATCATGAATGTTGCATACCGGCGGGGATTGTATTTGTTGTTCTCCATGTCTCTTTTTCTTGTTTAGTCTTTCAGCTCCCGCACTATTCCTATCATCAGCCGATGGGTATATACATGCGACTTCAGGTTGTTGACGCTCGACTGCTGGTAGTTGCCAAGGTATCCTATTCGCAGCCTCGCAAAGTGGGAAATCTTCCAGTCAACAGACAGCTGCTGCCTGATGTTTGGAGCGCTGACAAAAGTTGTGGGCACTATGTTATGGTCGTAGTTGCCTTGCGAGAATATCTCGTAGTACGACTGTCCGTAGTTGGGACTGAACATAAGCCCGAGCAGGGGCAACTGCACCTCATAGCGAGCCGACAGCTGCTGCCGGAACAGACGGAAGCCGTAGGTGGCCGCACCCGATGGCATAGCGTGGAGCGACAGCCGCCCCTGAGCGGGGTTGTTGCCGTTCGACGTGTTGTAGATGAACCCTAAGTTGGCACAGCCCATAGCTCCTGCCTGCAACAAGAAATGGCCCACCTGCCACGAGCGCAGACTTCCAACGTACAGGGAGTATTCGCCCTGCAGCTCTTGGCACGACTCCGACCGGTCTTTCACGTCGGCTATGTTCACCTCATGCTCAATGAGTGTAGCCCAGCTGCGGTCGGCCTTCTTCCTCTCCGTTGTTGAGAGGAAGGTCATTCCCATGCCGGAGAAATGCTCTTGTGACAGATATGTGTCGAGCACGCGCGTACCGCCAATACCCAACTGCCAGCTGGTCTGCGCCATGGCGGATGCCGACCAGAGCAATGCGGCAATGATTGTCGCCAAAAGTGAATGCTTAGAAGTCATCATCGGAGAAAAGGCTTGTTTGACCGGTTATCTCGTCTATAACCTGCTGCTCGCTCTTGCCGGCATCAGGGTCTAAGTCTTCCTGCACTTCTGCGCCTTCCTCACCGTCAGCATCTTCCGCACCTTCCGGGGCTTCAGGGAATCTTATGGGTTCCAGCTCAACGATGCTTCCTATCTGGTAGGTTGACAGCCGCTTGCCCTTGGCCTTGAAACCCTTGACGGCAATGAACTGCTCGGCATCAACGTCCTCACTGCCTCGCGCTTCGTCCAGTCCGCTATACACAATCTGTATTCGCGGATAGACTACGTCGGTGAGCAGGACGAGCCTCGACAGCGGATTGTCGCCGAGGAAGTTCTGCTTGCGCTTGGTTGCCTCCATGAGGAAGCGCTTGAGGTAAGGATAGCCCTGGTTGTCGGCATCGAAGAGCACCGCCGTCCATACCTTGCCGGAGTCGTACTTCTCTATGCGCAGTATGTCTTGCTCGTAGTGGTTGTTAACGTCGAAATTGGTAAGGTAGAAGTCGCCGTTCTTCAAGACTACAAGAATCTGGTCGCCGTCGAAGAATTCGCCTAACAGCCGGCCGTGGTCGTCATAGTTCAGGCGGCATACGTCCGGGTCGAACCACACCTTGCGCCCGCCAAGCGTTGAGCGGCCGTGGCTCTTAAGCCCTATGCGGTGTATGGAGTTCTTCGTCAGCAGGTTGCCCTTCGAGGCCCTGCCCTTAATCATCACCTCCGAGAAGTCCTTGTCTAAGAATATTTTCTTCAACTTGGGGTTGGGGTCGAGAGTCACCTTTATAATCTCTGCCTCTCCGTTGGGATTGGCGGTGAAGTACATGATCTTCGAGCCGGGCGTGCCCTGTGTCAGGTCGTACTCCTTGTCGCGCGTCATCGACGTAACGTTAAAGCGTTTTATGAAGTACCAGCCCTTCTTGCCGTCGCGGTAGACGGCGTTGTATATGGTGCGGGTGTCGTTTTTCTTGAACACCTGCACATGCAGGATGTTCTTTCCCACAAAAATCTTCTCCGCCACGCGTATTACCTTGTACTTGCCGTCCTTGTAGAATATTATGATGTCGTCGATGTCGGAGCAGTTGCACACATACTCGTCTTTCTTCAGCCCCGTGCCTATGAAGCCGTCACTGCGGTTTATGTAGAGCTTCTGGTTGGCCTCTGCCACCTTCGTGGCCTCAATAGTGTCGAAGTTGCGGATCTCGGTGAGCCGAGGGTGGTCCTTGCCGTACTTGTCCTTGAGAAACTGGAACCAGGCGGCAGTCACCTCTACCAGGTTGGCCAGGTCGCGGTCTATGTCTTCAATCTCTGCCTTTATGCGCGCCATCAGCTCGTCGGCCTTGTCCTTGTTGAACTTCAATATGCGCTGCATCTTTATCTCAAGCAGCTTGAGTATGTCGTCCTTCGTCACCTCGCGCACCAGACTGGGATAATACGGTGTCAGCCGTTCGTCAATATGTTCACAGACAGCGTCAATGGTAGGAGCCTGCTCAAACTTCTTGTCCTTGTAGATGCGCTCCTCAATGAATATCTTCTCCAACGAGAAGAAGTGGTACTGCTCCAGCAGCTCACCCTTGCGTATCTCCAGCTCCTGGCGTATCAGCTCCTTTGTGCGGTCGGTGCTGTGCTTCAGCACATCGCTGATTGTCAGGAACTGGGGCTTGTCGTCCTTTATTACGCAGCAGTTGGGCGAAATGTTTATCTCGCAGTCAGTAAAGGCATAGAGGGCGTCGAGAGTCTTGTCTGAAGAAGCTCCGGGCATCAAGTGCACCTGTATCTCTACCTGTGCCGACGTCAGGTCGTCAACCCTTCGGGCCTTTATCTTACCCTTCTCAATGGCCTTGGTTATGCTCTCGCAGAGCGTGGAGACCGTCTTGGAAAACGGCAGCTCCCTGATGACCAGCGTCTTCTGGTCGAGCTTGTCTATCTTTGCTCTTACCTTGAGCACCCCGCCACGCTGTCCGTCGTTGTACTTCGACACGTCTATAGAGCCGCCGGTCTGGAAATCTGGGAATAACAGGAACGGCTCTCCGTGCAAGTAGCTTATGGCGGCATCGCAAATCTCACAGAAGTTGTGCGGGAGAATCTTGGTAGACAGCCCCACGGCAATGCCCTCCGCCCCCTGTGCCAACAGCAGCGGGTACTTCACCGGCAGTGTGACAGGCTCCTTGTTGCGACCGTCGTACGACAGCTGCCACTCCGTGGTCTTGGGGTTGAACACGGTGTCCAAGGCAAACTTCGACAGTCGCGCCTCTATGTATCTCGGCGCAGCGGCACGGTCGCCGGTAAGAATGTTGCCCCAGTTGCCCTGCGTGTCCACAAGCAGGCTCTTCTGTCCAAGCTGCACCAGGGCGTCGCCAATAGAGGCGTCGCCGTGGGGATGGAACTGCATGGTGTGCCCCACAATGTTTGCCACCTTATTATATCTCCCGTCGTCCATGCGCTTCATGGAGTGCATGATGCGCCTCTGCACAGGCTTGAAACCATCCTCAATGTGGGGTATGGCCCTGTCAAGGATTGAGTAGCTGGCATAGTCGAGAAACCAGTTCTGGTACATTCCGCTCAGGTGGTGCACCACCGAGGCGTCAAACCTGTTCACGGGCTTATAGTCGGAGTGCCCCTCGGCTCCCACGGCGCTCTCGTCGGCAGCCTCTGGCGTTTCGCCGCTCATTGCCATCCCGTCGTCTCTTATCTCGTCGTCCATCGGTTATTATTTTCAGGTCTTTAGTTACAATAATGTGCAAAGTTAATACTTTTTCTCGCAAAATCCCCACGCTTTTCATTCCTTTTAACGTAATTTGGTAATTCACAATTCACAATTCATAATTCACAGGGTTAAGGGGTCAGTCGATAATTCCGGTGCGTACTGTCTAAATAGTGCGCAGCCGCTCCCCTCCCTCGGGGAGGGGCATTCCCACCCCGACGCGCGCGTACGATATGACACAGATAAGTTGTCCAGGTTGTCATAGTTGTCGTTAACACCCCCTGGAACGCGGGCGCCCCCGCCCGCAGCCTGACGCAGAATTCAACTGGCTGTTTCTATTCCGTTATATTCACAGTTGCACTGCCCTCAACGACTCCCTTGTTGCCGCCGCCGAAGACATCGGCATTCACCACGGTGTTACCCCTTAGGGTGACGACGGCATTGCCGGTGGCACCGCTCGTGTTGCTCTTTATCTCACCATTGTTGCCGCCGCCATATACGTTTTGGACATTATAGGCATACCCGGATTTCAGTCCTGAGGCGTTGATGACGACTTCCGTTTCACCTATCACGGCAGAGGCATCACCGCCGCCGAAGATGCCGCCCGTCTGTGCACCGTAGGTAATGTTCCCGTCGGCATCCTCGCTGACCTCTTGTCCCATCACTACCGTATTGCCGTCGATGTTCAGCGTCACCTTGCCTTCCACTATACCAAGGCCAGACAAACTGACATCTGTATGTATCCAATGCTTGACATTATCACCAGTACCTTCATTAAGTGTAGTGGTATCGGTATTACCGCCATTTTCGTCAGACCATGTATATTCTACTTTTGGAGGATATATGGTGGGTTCAAACACACCAGTGCTGGAGTTGTAATATACACCTTTGAAATTCCCAGAAGTAGGAGAATCATATACTTCCGCTGTAGGTGCTGTGGAAGAGCAACCTGCACCAAAGACATTACCATAAACTTTACAGTTTGTGAGTGTAGATGACAAATTACCATTTACCGAACCAAGATTACCGCCACCATAGAAATTCTTATTGATGGTGCAATCACTCAATCGCGAAGTTACACTATTTGTCCTCGCAACGGACATTGTGGCAAAGTTGACATATAAACGTGCGACAGTCTTATCAGCCGAGCCTTCAAACTGTTCTGTTTCAAAACTGACGGCAATGCCTTTGCCTGAAACATATTGTCCGCGACTATAACCACGACTATCGCCAAGCCAACTACTCCAATTGTAATTGACTGACATATACTGATTATGACCTTGGTTATTTCCAGGACTCCATATATCCCTATATAAGGCTGTTCCACCATAGCCGGCTCCAAAGAATTCACCGAATGTACAGGATGTTGCTGTTGTTTCTACCGTAGCCTTTTTAGTATCAGTAGAGGTCATATTGCCAAACTTGGGACCTCCACAATATAGCCCCACATGGCTATTGTTAATATTGACATTGATGTCACCAGTAACAGGACTTGCCTCATTAATGCCTCCTCCAAAAAAACTTGCTATGTCGGCATTTTTGATTAACCATGTAACATTGCCATCAATCTTCTCCTGACTGGCTGCTGCCACCTCGCCAAACTTGCCACCATCAATGTAACACTCTGCGTTTTTGTCGGCTGCATTATCTGCTACAGGAGCATTGGGCTGGAAATAGCCAGATAGATAGAACTTTTCATATTCGCCGCCAGTCACTGAGATAGGACGATGCGGAGTGGCCACATTGGTCTTATCCATGTGACATCCATTGTTAAAGAGTTTAAACCACACGTTGCTGCCAACATGAATATAGTTGGTATGACTGGCTTCATTTTTGTTGTTGTTAAAATTCGTTGAAACTATCTGCTCTACAACACCACCTAAAAGGATAAGAGGCGTATCATTCTTTTTCGAGCCATAATCATACTCTAATTGAGAGAAACGTATGAAACAAGTATTGGTCACCTCAAACCAACCTTGGGGTTTCATGTTGCCTATAATACCCATTGTTGTTGTGCTTGTCAACTTATGAGCCATTGCTGTACCTGGAGCATTTATGAAATCAAAACGAATAGGAGATATTTCCTGCTGCTTTCCGCTATAACTAATATAACTATAGTCTGGCTCATTGTCGAAATTCAAGTCTGCCGACATGATGGTATAAGGCTTCGAGTCCTTTGATGGTGCAGCGGTTCCCCCTTTATGATAGTTACCAACAAGAACCACAGCATTATCATGTACAGTTGTACTTTCGCTTCGCCCTAAATCGTTAAGTCTTGTCAAAGCATTGGAAATAGATGTATATACGGGTTGTGAATCTTCGTTTATAGAATAATTACTTCCGTTATTATATCGCAATCCAAAAGAGCCAACGCCATTACTCGTATAGCCATAACAGTCATAATTAGCATCAGAAAGATAGGCTGCATTACCCCAGTAAGGCTCTATGGTAATACTGGTCACTCCGTCAGGTACATCAAAGTATGCTCCTTGAGAAAACACTCGTCCACTGACACTGTAAATATCCTTTTGTGTACATTCACGGTCTGCAAAGTTATAACTTGGCGCATCGTATGTACTGCTTGAGAAAGTCCCAGACGACTTGGACATTCCCGTAATCTTCCATCCTGTCACGACCTTGCTGCCAGTGTAGTTCTTCGTTCCTACGTCATTGTAATAAGGCAACTGCACCTTGTCATAGTTAAAGTTGTAGTTGTTATAGTCTTTGTCTGTGCGGTTTAGGGTGAGTTCATTAGTTTCAACAGAAGCTCCTGTTGGCTTTGTCTGTCCTCCAGTCGTAGTGTTGGATTCGTTGATGTAAACAGTCAGCGTCCCTATATGACGCCCTTTATTACGGTTTTCTTCCGTGTCTGAAATAGAACTACGGAGAACCTTTGCTCCCGTCTCGTCATTAGTGTATTCAGGATCATAATTTACTACTGATGGGTATTTTCCCTGCTGCTTAAGAATAGGATAAGGCGCAATACTCTTGTCAAGTACCCACTTTCCCATCAAGTCGACATGGTAGCGTTTGTGTGCTTTTCCGCTAATGGTGACGGTTTCGGGATTTGGGTCGACATAAAACGCAGCCAATTCACGAGTAGAATTAACCAAATAGCGATAAAACTCAAAACGTGTCAGATAACGTTCCTCTGCAGCCAATGCACGATTATATTTCGAAATGATAACGTTGGTTGTCGTATTATTCTTGCTAAATGGTGCCTCATAGAGAAAATAGTTATAGTTATTTAATCTTCGCTCAACATTATCAACTTTATCCTCATTACTTATTTCAACCCCTCCGTAGATAGGCGCAATAGTTCCTCCCGTGGCAATGTCTCCATAAAACATGCAATTCATCACCATCGTTCTAATATCGGCATGTCTTGAGGCATAGTTGTTATAGCCCACGATGCCGCCTTTCTCGCTACCATTAGTAATGTTGGCGAAAGAGTAACAGTTGATGACGCGGGCATAGCATTGGGCGTTGTCTGAGGAACTGCCCAGCACGCCTACCAGTCCGCCCACGTTGCCGCTGCCACCGACGCTGCCGGAAAGGATGCCACAGTTATAGATGACGGACTTGTTTGCCGATGTGCCTGTCATGCTACATGCAATGGCACCGACATCTGTACCACTGCTGATGCTGACGTCCTCAAGCACCAGATTCCTCACCGTTCCTGTAAGGGTGGTGAACAGAGGCGCCGAAAGGTTCTTGATGCGGTAGGGCATGTGCGTTTCAGGGTTGATGGCCGCCTCCAGCGTGCCGCTGAAAGAAGCAATGCTTACAAACGTAGAAGGCACATCAATATCGGCAGTAATCACATAACTGCCAGCAGGGTCGCTTATGGCTCCTAAATCAGTGATGTCGATAGCCTGCGCCGTTCTACTTCCTATAGTCACCAGCAGGGCAAGGGTGAACATCACTTTGGCGTTATTTCTCATGTTCTTCCTCAAACTCTTATCCAACAATTGTAGAAATGTATTCATATCAGTCTCTGTTTTGATTGTTCAACTTACAAACCAGGCGTAAGGCCACAAAGAATGGCGTGGCCACTCTTATGCACTAAACCTGAGGGGTGTGCGTAGGAAATTGGAACCCCTGCTCACAATACTAAGAATGCAACCACGCCATGAGCGTGTGCATAGCTATGTATGTGAGCGGGGAATGGCCATCCTTGGCTATCCCTTGCTTTTAAGTCGACTATTCCAATTTTGTTTCCTACGCATCTTCGGTTTAGTGCGAGATAAAAAGCTAATGCATCTGCGGTTTTGGGATTTCTCCCCCGAAACCGATTGCAAAAGTAGTGATTTTCTTTCGTTCCGCCATCACCTTTATATAAAAAAGTGGCTTTTTTTATGTGATTTTAGCAGAAAAGTGTTCGTTGAGGGTATGAATAAGATTATTTTTTCGTAACTTTGTAAGAATTTGCAGGATTTCTTTATATAAAGGCAGTCTGGGGAATTGAGGAAAAAGCGGGTTACGATTTGGAGACCGTTCTATTTTCACGAATATCAAGGTTGTTGGGAATGATGAGGTTATTACGGACGATATAGCGTAAATCGTTGATACTGCGTTGGTTTGCGGTTATTTGCGCTTTTGGCATTCTTTCGGATTGGAAAGAATGTTGAGTCTGTTCCGTTACCTAAGTGTTACCTCGGTTACTATGTTTGGTAACTGGGACTCGAGCTCTGCTCGCTTCGCTCATCGAAGAACACTTGGTAAAACATGGAAGTCTGTACGAAATTTCCAACGGCTCGGAAAAACATATATATTCTGGCATATTTTGCACATCAGGGGACGCTCTGAGATAGTTTAACTTTGCACCCAAAAACTCAGAAGCGTATGAAAATGTGATTAAGAGAGAGCAAAGCAAGCTTGCTTGCGGATTGCCGAGCGTGAACATTTTATCTAAAGTAAGCAAATTCAAGGTGTTGCTCTACCTTAAAAAGAGCGGATTAGACAAGCAGGGCAAGACAATCTTTGCACCAACAAAAGGCACTAAAGCCAATGGCATGGACAAAAGGAAGACTCAAGTAAACAACATCCGCTATAAGAGCGGATTATTATGTTCACCAGAACATAGCAAGGTATGTTTTCTGCTGCACGAAACTCCGTTTGCAGCACAAAACTCCTTGCTCTGCCGAGGGCTATGGCTGTCCTCCAAAGTCGGTCAGCCTATCCATACTTGCCGTAAGCATCAAGTGATAATTATATGTCAAACCCAAAATAACAAAGATGAACAACAAGAAGAATAAGGGTGGGAGAAATCCCAAGTTAGACCCGGCAACAAACCGCTATTCCGTAAACTTCAGTAATGAGGAAGATATACGTTTTCTAAGGATGTATGACCGCTCTGGCATGACAAGCAAGTCCGCATTCATCAAGGCGCGAATTTTTGGAGAGCCTTTTCATGTGGTAACTTTCGACAAGAGTCTGCATGAGTATTATACCAAGTTCTTTGCTGTGCAAAGCGGCAAGGCCGAGCGGAGCGACTTCCATGCTCAGTTCCGTATGGTTGGAAACAACTACAACCAAACGTTGAAAGAATTGAAAAGCCACTTCTCAGAGCGTAGAGCTGCAGCGTTGGTGTATAAGTTGGAGAAGTACATGATGCAGTTGGTACAGGTAATGACCAAAGTTACAGAGTTGACAGACGAATATCGAGAAATGCTGTCGAAATAGTGGGGAAAATGACATTAAAATGTGATTATTTGCTAAATATCTTAGAATAATGTGCTCTGTTTGGATAAAAATGAGTAACTTTGTAGCAATTAACAACAAAAATCCATTATGGACAAGGACATCAATCGCATCAAGGCGGTGCTTGCAGAGAAGAAAAGAACCAATAAGTGGCTGGCAGAGCAATTGGGTTGTGCCCCTACTACGGTATCAAAGTGGTGTACCAATGATTGCCAGCCAACGATGGAAACATTCCTCAAAATCGCGGAACTACTTGATGTAGAACTGACAGAATTAGTTAGAACAAAGAAAAGTCAAATGGAACACCCCTCTTTTTGAGTTAATGGGTAACTATAATACACTTAGTGGGTAACTCGGAAAAGTTAGTGGGTAAGTCGAAAAGTGTAATCTCACATTACCTGACTATTAAGCGCAGGAAGTATAAGGAAAAAATTATATGAATAAGCAACAACTCGCAGCACGCATCTGGGCATCGGCTCAAAAGATGCGCTCCAGCAAAATAGAAGCACAACAGTATAAAGACTATTTGTTGGGCTTCATCTTCTATAAATTCCTCTCATCCAACGAGATTAGTGCCATCAAAAAATTGCATAAAGGGGATTTTACGGAAGATACATTAAAGATACTCGATGAGTCGAATAAAGAACTTGTGGAATATCTTGAGGATGAAATAGGATATTTCATCCCCTACCAGCATCTTTATTCCACATGGCTGTCAATGGGTAGCGAGTTTTCCGTGAAAAACGTGACAGATGCACTTTCTTCATTTTCACGTCACATCAGCCCGACCCACAGCCATGTTTTCAAGGATATCTTTCGCGCACTGGAAGGTGGTTTCACTAGTTTTGGCGAGACAACAGGCAGCATGACTAAGGCTATTAGCGACCTCCTCAGTGTCATTCACGACATTCCCACTGACGGTCAGCAGAGTTATGACGTCCTTGGTTTTATTTATGAATACCTTATTAGTAACTTTGCAGCTACAGCAGGGAAAAAAGCAGGAGAATACTACACGCCTCATGAGGTTTCGGTCTTAATGTCTGAGATTGTGGCCGAACACTTGAAAGACCGTGATTCCATAACGATTTATGACCCTACAAGTGGTTCAGGCTCGCTCCTACTGACCATTGGCAGAGCTGTAGGCAGACACATTAAAGGCAAGAACTGCGTGGATTACTATGCTCAGGAACTGGTAGAGAGCACCTTTAACCTCACACGTATGAATCTGGTGATGCGTCAGGAACCTCCCGCAAAGATTCACGTAAGCAATGCCGATACGCTGGCACGCGACTGGCCTATAGAAGAGACGGGGAAACCACTGCGTGTGGATGCCGTGGTAAGCAATCCCCCATATTCGCAAGGTTGGAATCCTGCGAGTATGAAGCTGAATCCTCGTTTTGCTTATGGTTTGGCTCCAAAGGGAAAAGCTGACTATGCTTTCCTTCTACATTCGCTTTTCCATCTTGACACTGACGGAATCATGACAATTGTGTTGCCTACAGGTGTCCTCTCACGCGGAGAAGAATATCAGATTCGTAAGAATCTCATCGAGCATGAACATGTCATGGCTGTCATAGCACTTCCACCTAACATATTTTATGGAACGAACATCCCTACCATCATTATGGTACTTTGCCAGAAACGCCGCAAGGGTGAAGAGGGCGACATTCTGTTTGTCAATGCTACCGACTGTTGCATAAAACAAGGAAAGAAGAACGTACTACGCGCCTCTGACATACGTCGGATTGCTGATGTCATACGCGACAGGCAAACAATACCCCGATTCGCTTATCTTGCAACAAAAAAAGAAGTGGCGGAAAAAAATGACTATAACCTGCATATTCCGCGATATGTGAATACAGCCGCTGAGATAGTGCCAGAAGACCTGCATGCACATATTTTCGGTGGTATTCCCGATGTGGAATTAAATGAGTTGAATAATTATTGGTCCGCCTTCCCCTCATTGCGGTCAAGTCTCTTTACACATCCCGGCGACACACCTTATTCTCAACCCGTTACTTCAGATGTTGCTGCCTGCATAAGGAAAAATAATGATGTGGTGACTTATTGCAAACAATGTGCTGACGCCATGAATGGTTTAGACTCCCAGTTGGAAGATACTTTGATAAAGCGGATGGAAACCATCAATCCCGATGTGGAATTGACACGTCTGACAGCTGACCTTTTCAAGAGGACATCCTCCCTCCCACTCATTGACCCATATGCAGCCTATCAAACCTTTAGTGACCACTGGATGACAGTAGCCACCGATGTGGAGATGATTCAGACGGAAGGCTTTGATACCACCCGCAAGGTGGATCCCATTACAGAATATGTAACAGACAAGAGAGGCATTGAGGAAGAGAAAACGCGAGGATGGCAGGGACGTGTCATTCCATTCGACTTGGTGCAAAACACCTTGCTGAAAGAGGAGGCAGATGCTTTGTCTTTAAACCAACGTCGCTTGGAAAACATGAGTTCTGAATATGCAGAAATGAGGGAACAATTGAGTGTTGAAGAACAAGAGCTCTACCTTACCGATGACCGTGAAAACTTTGACTTTAATCGGATAGATATTGACTACAGGCAGGCTCTGGCAGATATTGATACGCCAGACATACAGATACTTAAAGCTTATATCGGTCTCATTGAAAACTATGCCAGCAAAGCCGAGAAGCAAGCTTTTGTGCAGGAACATCCTGATTTTAATTGGGGGCAGATGCGACAAGGGCGTGATGGTACGTATAGTAAGACTGAAGCAAGGGCGTACCTGTTTCGCTTGCAGAATTCCTACGCCTTCGACAAGGATACTACAGAGGGACACCTTCAGCGTATTAATGCCATAATTAGCGAAGAAAAGTCGCTACAATCTGATATTAGGTTTCAGCAACGTGAATTGGATAGGCACACGATAGAAACCATCCACAACCTGACAGACGAACAAGTGCTGAAGCTCTTACGCCTGAAGTGGATTGTGCCGCTCTGCAATGAACTTATAGCCATGCCTGAAATCATCATTCAGACATTGACAGAAAAGGTGACTCTGCTGGAAAGCAAATACGCAGACACGCTGCATCAAATCAATGCAGAAATCAACGAAGCCGAGTATCACTTTGCCGATATGCTTGGCTGCTTACGCGGTAGCGATGAAGACATGGCTGCCATTGCGGAATTGCAACAGATGATGCGGGGTGATAAAACGGGAGAAAGTACAAAAATCCTCAAGGAAGTGTGCTCATTATTGATGACTCCCCAAAAAGACGGGAAAGTGCCACAAGTGAGATTTGAAGGATATGAGGGTGTGTGGGAGGAAAATATAATTGATAAGGATTTCAGAATTCTAAGAAACAACACGTACCCACGTGCGGAATTGAATTATGCCTCTGGAACCATGAAGAATATTCATTATGGTGATGTCCTTATTAAATATGGAGCAACTATTAGCCCTAAGCAAGACTCTCTTCCTTTCATAACGGATGAAGAGAACACGAAGAAAGTTATCTCATCTGTTTTGAGAGATGGTGACGTGATTGTAGCAGATACAGCAGAAGACGAGGCTGTGGGTAAGTGTAGTGAAATCATAAATGTTGGTGAAGAAAAGATAGTATCAGGACTTCATACAATCCCATTACGCCCTAACAAAGCATTTGCAATGGGATATTTAGGGTATTTTATGAACACTTCAACTTTTCATAATCAACTGATTCCTTTTATGCAAGGTTCCAAAGTTTTAGCAATATCACGAGCATCTATTAAAGAAGTGCCAGTTCGTTATCCATCATCTTCTTCAGAACAGCATGATATTGCAGATTTTTTTATGACCCTTGACCGCCTTATTTCCCTTCGTTCCCGTCAGTTGGAAAAACTGAAAGCCTTGAAGTCGGGATTCTTACAGAAAATGTTTGTCTAACACGATTATTTGAACGTTATGACCTTCAACAGCGAAAGAGAATTTGAGAGTGCCGTCATTGACTGCATCCGCGAGAATGGTTGGAAGAAATATCCCGTGATTCCTTACCCAACGGAAGAAAAACTTGTTGATAATTGGAAAAATATTCTTTCCAAGAACAACATAGACAGGGATTGCCTCAACGGTCAAGATTTGACAGATACGGAGATGCAACAAGTCATTGACCAAGTGAATGCCTGTCGCACGCCATTGGAGAAGAACGGTTTTATTAATGGGAAGGGAGTCCAGATTATCCGCGACAATCCTGCCGACACGCTCCACTTGGGCAAAGCCGTGACGTTGGAAATATTTAACCGTCGTAATATTGAGGCATCAAATAGTGTCTATCAGATAGCCCGTCAGCCCAAATTCAAAGCCTCCAATGAAATATTTCCAGATCGTCGAGGAGATTTCATGTTACTCATCAATGGGATGCCAGTCATCCATGCCGAGCTGAAAAAGTCTGGTGTGGATGTTCTACGGGCTTGTAACCAGATAGAAACTTATTCGCGTGAAGGAATCTTTTCACGTGGCATTTTCTCACTTGTGCAGGTATTCGTAGCCATGCAACCCAAAGAAACTGTCTATTTCGCCAATCCTGGACAGGAAGGGGAGTTCGACCCGCATTATTATTTCCATTGGGCCGATGCGAATAATAGGCGCATCAATGAGTGGGACGAAGTGGTGCGCGAACTGCTGAACATCCCTATGGCTCATTTGCTGATTGGCTATTATACTGTAGCCGATAAACGCGATGGCATACTGAAGGTGATGCGTAGCTATCAGTATTATGCCGCTTCGTTCATTAAAGAACGTGTATCAGGGCGTACGGACTGGACGCATGCCGACCGCTATGGCGGTTATGTCTGGCACACAACGGGAAGCGGTAAAACCATGACCAGTTTTAAGGCGGCATTGCTCATTGCCGAATTTGGACATGCCGATAAAGTGGTGTTCCTCGTAGACAGAAAGGAATTGAATGAACAGTCGTTTGACGATTATCAAAGTTATGCCGACGAGTTAACCGTTATTCAAGACACAGCCAGCACAGGTGGACTCATCAGAAAACTGAAAAGCGACAAGACGGAGAATCGCCTTATTATTACATCTTTGCATAAGATGTATAACGTGCGTACAGAATGTGTTTGTAATTCTTCTGATATTGACGCGATTCGTAAACATAAAATTGTTTTTATTGTTGATGAGTGTCATCGCAGCACATTTGGCGATATGCTTTCGGGTATCAAGCAGACATTCCCTAATGCAATGTTCTTTGGATTTACGGGAACGCCAATCAAAGAAGAAAATAAGCGCAAGGACATGACCACAGCGGGGTTGTTTGGCGATGAACTTCATAAATACACTATAGGCTGTGGTATTCGCGACGAAAATGTACTTCCCTTCGACCCCTACATAGAATGTTATGATGACGATAAAGTGCGTCAAGAAGTAGCACTATTACAAGCTAAGGCTTCATCTCCTGAAGAAGCCTTAGCCGATCCTATCAAAGCTAAAAAGTATATGCACTTTATACAGGAAGTACCCATGGGCTACTATCTCAATGAAAATGGAGAGAAGATATCTGGAATTGAAGATTTCCTGCCATCTACGCAATACGAGCGTGCTGAACACCGCGAGGCTGTTGTACAAAAAATCAAAAAGAACTGGGTGACGGTGAGCTACAACAACCTCTTTCATGCTATCTTGGCCACCGATAGTATTGCTGAGGCTATCGAATACTACAGATTACTGAAGAAGGATTTCCCTGCTATCAAATGTACCGCAATATTCGACGAACAGGATGACCCTACAGGAAGAATGGCCTTCAGCAAGGAAGTGGCTCTTGCAGAGATACTTAAAGACTATAAAAAAAGCTTTGGCAAAGGTTTTAACATTAAACATTATGACGACTTTTGCAAGGACGTATGCTGCCGCTTGGCTCATAAAGAGCCATATCAGGAGGTTGAGCCTGCTATGCAATTGAATTTGGTCATTGTTGTTTACAAATTGCTGACGGGCTATGACTCCCGCTGGGTGAATGCCCTCTATTTAGATCAGGTGCTGGAGTTTCAAAACCTCATTCAGGCATTCTCTCGCACCAATCGACTGAACGGGCCTTTGAAAAAATTCGGCATTATCAAGTGCTTCCGCAAACCACATACAATGGAACGTAACATTGAGCGAGCCGTGGATTTATATTCCAGGGATGAACCTCTGAAGTTGTTTGTAAACAAGCTACCCAGCAATATTAAGTCGATGAATCGACTCTTTGTCGAGTTGCAGTCCTTATTCAAGAATGCAGGAATAGATAATTTTGAAAGACTACCCGACGACGCCGCAACACAGGGTATGTTCGCTAAGAAATTCAAACAACTGCAAGGTTTCCTTGATTCCGCAAAGCTGCAAGGTTTTGTATGGGAAAAGCGGGAATATGATGAAGATAATGAGCAGGGCGTGAAAGAACACGTTTACGTTCAGATAGATAACAACAGTTACCTTTCTATGTTGGCGCGCTACAAAGAGCTTGCAAAGCGAGCTGGTGGCAGTGGCAGAGGTGGCACGCGACCAGTACCTTTTGCCATCGACACCTATATCTCAGAAATCCGTACGGATGCCATTGATCGTAGCTATATTGACAAGCGCTTTGGCCAATTCATCCACGCTTTCAACACGGAAGGATCAAACGCGGAAGGTACACTACGTGTAAAGGAGCAATTACATACCGATTTTGCTATGCTTTCAGACACCGAACAGAAGTATGCCTATATGATTATCTCTGACATACAAAAAGGAAAGCATATCGATGAAAAACAAACATTTAAAGAATTATTGGTTCAATATCAAAGCAAGGCTGAAAATGATCAGATTCATATTGTAGCTGAAACATTAGGTGTGAGCGAGTCCATTTTGCGCAAGTTGGTGAAACATCATGTGAACGAACAGACAATTGACGATAAGGGACTTTTTTCTGAATTGAAAGAAAAAGCAGATTCAACAAAAGCCAAAGAATATTTCGATAAGGCAGAGAAAGAGAGTTATAGTCTGTTGATGGTGCGAGTAAAGTTAGACCGACTACTTCGTCGTTTTCTTTTTGCCGATGATACAGGTAGAGGAATAATCGCAGAAGAAATATCACGTATCAATAGCATAGCATATTCAAAGTATGAATCTGAAATGTTTATGGCTGCTGAGCCTTTCGGCTGTTACAAATGGGAAGGCTTCGACCAAAGCATCCGTGATTTCTTTAATAACGACCAGACTATTCTTGTGGGTTGTTATAAGGGGAAGAAATATCGCGATTGGATAGACGCTCACCACCTGTATAACATAAGGATGGGAAAGGCGAAAGGCTCTATGGAGGCTAACCGAGAACTTTTTGACAATACATCTTTACTGGTGCTCTATGAAATGGGCAAACCTGACAAGTTGAGTGCATACAAGATTGTTGAGCATCGAGAAATAGGCAAAGAAGAGCTGATAGAGATGGGTTATCCAAATAAAAAGCCGAGAAAGAGCTATATGTCATTCTCACTTGAACCTCTTGATATGAATTTGACTTTCCTTGTCGAGCACCATCTAATAGAAAGGATTATCGAACTGGATGCAGACCATGCAAAAGGGACACCCATTTTTATAGAACCGTAAATGTCGGATTAACAAACGTACAGAGTATGACAGAACAAGAATTACAACAATATCTCATCAAGCGATACCCCAAAGAGGATGAGGGTTGCGAGTGGAAGGAATTCAAGAACCTGAAGAATGACTTCAGTGGTCATGAGAAGGATGATGTCATCTCCTACGTGTCGGCATTGGCTAACATGGAGGGTGGGCATTTGGTTGTCGGTGTAGAGGACAACACCTTGAATATTGTCGGAACGGATACATACAACTACACGACTCAACAGGCGACACTTCGACTAACGAATCTGTGTGCCAACCTGTCAAGCGAAGGTATGGATATAGAGGAGTTCATCACGGAGGACACCCATAAGAAAGTTTGGGTGATTCATATTCCAAAACATCTGCCGAAGTTACCTGTCTATGCCCATAACAAAGCATGGCAACGGATAGAGGACTCGCTGGTGGAACTGACACCGGAACGTCTGAATGCTATTTTGGAGGAAACAAGTCCAACATACGACTGGTCTGCAGAAATCGTCGCAGAGGCTACACTTGATGATTTGGAGCCAATGGCATTGCAGAAAGCTTGTGAAGAATATAAGTCTGTTCATCCGAAGTTAGCAGACGAGGTTGATACTTGGGATGATATGGAAATGCTTGGCAGGGCTGGTGTTGCGGTTAAGGGCAAACTAACGAGGGCTGCCATCTTGCTTCTTGGTAAGCCTACAGCCGTCCATTATCTGACCCCATCCGTTGCCACTATTACATGGGTACTGATTGATGGGCAAGATGAGAAGAGGGATTATGAGCATTTCACCATTCCTTTCCTGCTAACCGTGGATGAAGCACTTGCTAAAATCCGAAATCTTAATCAGCGGATATTGCCTGGTGGAACACTATTCCCAGACATTGTAAAACAATATGACGAGTATAGCATCCGTGAGATCTTACATAATGCTATCGCTCACCAGGACTATACCATGCAGGAAAGGGTGACGATGGTTGAGACTCCTGACTCTGTGACATTCTCCAATGGCGGTTACTTCCTGCCTGGTTCTGTGCGCAATGCCATTGAACAGACTGGCCCACAAAAGTATTACCGAAACTATGCACTTTGCCAAGGAATGGTGAACTTCAATATGATTGACACTATTGGTCGTGGAATACGGAAGGTGTTCACCGAACAGCAGAAACGTTTCTTCCCCATGCCAGACTATCAGATAGACCAAGCCAAGAAAGAAGTAACGGTTAAGATATATGGTAAACTTATCAATGAGCAGTATTACCGTTTGTTGAAAGCCAATCCTGATCTGTCGCTGTACGACTGTATTGCACTTGATATGGTACAAAAGCATGAAAAGATTGACAAGGATATTGCTTCACGTTTGCGCAAACTACATCTTGTAGAGGGGCGTTATCCAAAGCTGTTCCTATCTGCTTATACCGCCAAGACTGTCGATGACAAGGAATTAAAGACAGAGTATATTCGGAACAATAGTTTCAATGATCTCCATTTCAAAGACATGATAATTCAGTATCTGCGCTCATTTGGCGGAGCCACAAGAGCAGAACTTAATACGCTGTTGCAATCCAAGTTGTCTGATGTGCTCACCGAAGAACAAAAGATAAGGAAGATTGGTAATATGCTGTCTGCACTGAAGAAACAGGGAGTCATTAAACTAACAGAAAAGAAAAAGTGGGTTTTAGTCGAAGTTTAGTCGAACTTTTAGTCGAAGTTTAGTCGAACTAATGACTGCGACATGGCAGAAATGTTGAAAACAAAGGAAAATCGACGTATCGCTATATGCTCCCGTTTAGTCGAACTTCTTACTTGATTTGTTATGTTGTGCACAACATAACAAATCATATGTTGCGTAGCCAATTATGTTGGCTTCCAACCCAGATGTCCTATGTATATTGGCTTTCTTCATTTTTTTTACAGGAAACTCTCGCGTAAAGAAGATCTCAACCTTATACCGCTCAAAGGAGGAAAGGCAAAGAAAGGTATATACCATATCCAGCATATCAACAGCTATCATAGCGAATTGAAGCGATTCCTTGGATTCTTTAAGGGCGTATCAACCAAGTATCTCAACAACTATATCGTTTGGAACAATTTGGTAAACTTCGCAAAAGAGACATACCAAGAAAAAGCAGCTCTATTTCTGAACTATGTGCTGACGGCAACCCTCTCTGAGAGCTGTCGGGATGTCTCAAACAGGCCCTCTCTGCCAAAATAGGTAAAAAATCAGTCATGTGTTGCAACAGAGCCTTAATTATTGGTCTACAAAATTACAACTTCTTTTTGAGAATTGCGTTTCCACAGCATGATTTTACACATTATTTAATATTTTCACTTGAACAATTCCCCTTCCACCATCCTATCCGCATTAGAGGAACGAATGGTGGGGAGTACAGGCTGTGATTGATGAGTAGCAGGCTCGCTCTTGTCGAGTGAGCACTTGCTGCATACATACTCTGCCAACTGGAAAAGTTTGGTCATTGCGAGGTCTATCAACATATCCATCCTTATGCCTCCTTCTCGTTATTCTTGTTTCTTACAATACGGATGGTGAGATGCACCTGATTCTCTGGGTGAGCATCTGGATCAAGTTGGCTGATACGACACTCGAAGATGTCTGTCCAGCCCATTTCGAGCAGGCTGGCAATGGTCTCGTTTTCACCGCGAGGGATGTAGCCCAACTTGAATTCCTCGCCGTCCTTGTCCTGATAGACCACCATAACGGCGTTAGCATCTGTACGATTCTCCTTGTCGCGCTCCAACTTCAGAACAGTTCCAACCTTCAACTGCTCCCACACCTCGTCAGCATCGTGATACTTGCGACCAGCGAGGTGACAATCCATGAAATACATTTTCTTTGCAACCATAACATTCACATTTTTAAGTTTCACGTTGCAAAGATAGGCGTAGGTTGTTTCAAATCGTGGAACAAGCGAGAGAAAAATGAAATTTATTTCAATGTTTCCGAGCGCAGTAACGGTTCACCGAAGGTAATACGTGGAACAGCCTCAGATTGTTTTCACTTTTTGTATCGCTCGATGCCGTTTTTGATATTATCCTCCCAGGATTCCGTTTGGGGTAGAAGGTACATGTTACTTCTTCAACTCATCAATAAAGAATTGAATAGCAGTCTTTAATGGGCCAATTTCATTATTTACTATCCAAAGGATCTGAGCAACATCTACATCGAAATAGTGGTGAGCAATAATGTCTCTCATACCCTTAACATTCTTCCAAGGTATACTTGGATATGTTGGCAACAGTTTACCATCCGTAGTCTTATCAAGATTCTTCAGACTCTCACCAATAGCGATGAGCAACATACAAGTTGCATCCAACAACACCGTTCTTGATGATGAGCAAAGAAAATCGTCAATGGTCTGTATATCTTTAGTACGCTCTTCTACCCTTTCGATAGCCGAAAGAATGTCTTCAAGAATATCTAATGCTATACCTTTGGTTTCAGAAGATAAGAATTCCTTCCTTCAATATACGTTTTTTGAGTTTTGGGTTCAGATTCTGATGATTGCGGACTATGTCAACAGGAGAACCTGTTTCGTTTTCCAAGAACTCCTTGGCATCCATCAGCAAAAACGGATTGGCTGTTTCTGTATCCACAAACAAATCGATGTCACTACCAGCCTTCTGACTACCTCTTGCAGTCGATCCAAATAGCGACAAAGAAGTTATTCCATACTTTGTCTTAAGTATGTTCATATATTGCTTAAGTAGCTGAATACATTCTTCTTTTCCCATAACTACTGATTTTGGTTGCAAAAATAAGAAGATTTTCCGAACTTTGCAAATAAATGAATCACTTTTTGTATCGCTCGATGGCGTTTTTGTGCCATTCGACGATCTCTTCGGCCAGTGACTGAGGCTCCAAGACCTCCACCCACTGACCTCGCGATAGCAACTGAGCCTTGAAGTCGCTAGTAGGGCGCAGCGTCAGTTCGAAGTCGCAATAGTCGTCTGTAGAGGCAATCATTCTCTGGCTGTGGTGCAGCGTCAGGTCACCCAGATAGTACCTTTCATAGCCGTATGCTCGCAGCACGATGCGCTCTGAGACCATCTTGTCGTCAACCACGATGCCGTAACTGTCGCTGAAGAATTCTGCGGCATCAAAGTCCTCGTCTATCTTGAACTTCTCGTCGAGCAGTTCCACCTTCTCTATGCGGTCGAAGGCGAAGGTTCGTTTCATGCCTTCATCGTTGCTGCCCACCAAATACCATCGCTGACGGAAGAGTTTTACACAATATGGGGCCAGGATTCGTGTGTCGTTCTCAGACGAACCATAGCGGCGATAGGTCATGGAAACATTGCGGTTCTCCTTCATCGCCTTGATAACCTGCTGAAGCTTCTCACCACCAGAAGGCACATGCTCCAACAGGATACGATTGTGCAGGCTCTGGCTTTTTAATTTCTAAGTGGCTGCAAAACTACTTTCTTTTGGGTTATCCATCGCTATGCAACAATGTAGCAGTTCGCGGAATAAGAAACGGATGGTGAAGAGTGCGTCATTCTGCCCCGATTTGCTTGATAGTTTTACCACTTGATAGAGACCAGTATTTGTGTTACGAATAAGAAACCTAACTCCTTCACCAATCCTCCTATTTTTGCGTTACTCCGTATTCTGAGTTTCCTTGTTCTTCCCTGTTTTGCCATTATTTTAGGCCGAATTGCGTTAATTCTCCAAAATCCGTTGTTCTTTACAAGCTTTTTTCGTAACTTTGCAGACTCAAAAACCAAAACACAAGCAGACAATGGCAAAGATTACTAAGGAAGCGGCACTGGCCTATCATGAGGATGGCCGTCCCGGCAAGATTGAAGTGAAGCCCACAAAGGCTTACCGCACGCAGACCGACCTGAGCCTGGCCTACTCGCCCGGCGTGGCATACCCGTGCTTGGAGATTCAGGAGAACCCCGACAATGCCTACAAGTATACTGACAAGGGAAACTTGGTGGCCGTAATCTCGAACGGCACGGCTGTGCTCGGACTGGGCGACATTGGCGCCATGAGCGGCAAGCCGGTGATGGAGGGCAAGGGGCTGCTGTTCAAGATCTACGGCGGCATTGACGTGTTCGACATTGAGGTGGCAGAGAAAGATCCGGAGAAGTTCTGCGAGGCCGTGGAGCGCATAGCTCCTACGTTTGGCGGCATCAACCTTGAGGACATCAAGGCTCCTGAATGCTTTTATATAGAGGAGCGCCTGAAGCGCACTCTCGACATACCCGTGATGCACGACGACCAGCATGGCACGGCCATCATCTCGGCTGCCGGACTGAGGAACGCCATGGAGGTGATAGGCAAGGACATCTCGAAGGTGAGGATAGTGGTGAACGGTGCCGGTGCCGCCGCCATATCGTGTACCAAGCTGTATATGGCCATTGGCGCCCGGAAGGAGAACATAGTGATGCTCGACTCAAAGGGCGTAATACGCGAGGACCGCACCGACCTGAACGAGCAGAAGCGATTCTTTGCCACCTCGCGTACCGACATCACCTCTCTTGAGGAGGCCGTCAGGGGAGCCGACGTCTTCGTTGGACTGTCGAAGGGCAACGTGCTGTCGAAGGACATGGTAAGGACCATGGCCAAAGATCCGGTGATCTTCGCCCTGGCCAACCCCGTGCCAGAGATCTCGTACGAGGATGCCATGGAAGCGCGCCCCGACACGCTGATGTCGACGGGCCGCACCGACTATCCGAACCAGATAAACAATGTCATAGGCTTCCCATACATCTTCCGCGGTGCTCTCGACGTGCATGCCACGGCCATCAACGAGGAGATGAAGCTGGCTGCCGTCAACGCCATTGCCGACCTTGCCAAGCTGCCGGTGCCCGACGTGGTTAACGACGTGTACAAGGTGAACAACCTGCGCTTCGGACGCGACTATTTCATTCCGAAGCCCGTCGACCCGAGGCTCATCTCTGAGGTGAGCGCCGCCGTGGCCAAGGCCGCCATCGACAGCGGCGTGGCTCGCAGGGGTATTGACAACTGGGACGAGTACAAGCGTTCGCTATCGGTGCTCCTGGGCCAGGAGACCAAGCTCACGCAGAAGCTCTATGCCACTGCCGCCGCCCACCCGCAGCGCGTGGTCTTTGCCGAGGGTGTGCACCCCACCATGCTGAAGGCTGCCGTGCAGGCCAAGGCCGAAGGCATCTGCCAGCCTGTGCTCCTTGGCAACGATGAGGTGATAGGCAAGCTGGCAAAGAGCCTTGACCTTAACCTTGAGGGAATAGAGATTGTAAACCTGCGCCACCCCGACGAGCAGGAGCGCCGTGAGCGCTATGCTCGCATACTCACTGAGAAGCGCCAGCGCGACGGATACACTTTCCAGGAGGCCAACGACAAGATGTTCGAACGCAACTACTTCGGCATGATGATGGTGGAGACGGGCGAGGCCGACGCCTTCATCACCGGACTATACACCAAGTACTCAAACACGGTGAAGGTGGTGAAGGAGGTTATCGGCATACGCCACGAGTACCAGCACTTCGGAGCCATGCACATCATCAATTCGCCCAAGGGCACACTCTACATTGCCGACACGCTGGTAAACGAGAACCCCGACACGGAGTCGCTGGTGGATATTGCCAAGCTGGCAGCCACGGCAGTCAGGTTCTTCAACGAGAAGCCCGTCATCTCGATGGTGAGCCACTCTAACTTCGGCTCCAGCCAGAGCGACGGCGCAATGAAGGTGAAGCATGCCGTGGAGCAGATGCAGCAGCTCTATCCCGACTTGCCCATCGACGGTGAGATGCAGCTGGGCTTCGCCTTGGACAGCGAGCTGCGCGACGAGCAGTACCCGTTCACCCGGCTCAAGGGCAAGAAGGTGAACACGCTGGTGTTTCCCAACCTCACCTCTGCTCGCTCGTCGTACAAGATGCTGCAGATGCTCGATGCCGACGTGGAGATAATCGGCCCGATACAGATGGGACTTAACAAGGCCATTCATTTCGTTGACTTCGGGGCCTCGGTGCGCGACGTTGTCAACATAGTGGCAGTGGCCACCATCGACGCATACGTAGACAAGCTCAAGAGCCGCATCACCGCCGCACAGCAATGACTCACCGCGTGATTGTCTCGTTGGCTTCTAACAGCAACCAGAAGCACAACCTTGCCGAGGCGCGCCGGTGTCTTGGCGAGGCTCTGCTTCATGACGAGCTCTATAGTGACGAGCTATGGACGGAACCCGTGGGAGGCTCGCGCCCCGACCTCTACCTCAACCAGGTTGTGGCGGCCACCACAACCCTCGATGCCGACAGCCTCTCGCAGCAGCTGAAGGCCATTGAGGCGCGCTTAGGGCGCACTGCAGAGGCAAGGCGATGCGGATTGGTGCCCATTGACCTCGACCTGCTGAGCTTCGACGGCTGCCGTTTCCATCTGCGCGACTGGCAGCGGCCATACGTCAGAGACCTGTTACCACAGATAGCAACCAAAGAACAACAATGAACATACGTCTATTCACAGCCATAGCGGCAATAGTTGCAGTGTCCATGCCATCGCATGCCAAGGGAGTGGCTGACATTCCGCCGGGAAAAGAGGGTGGGGCGTTTGCCGACTCAACCCTGCGCCTCGACTATACGTTCTGCGGCGACGCCTGCGGGCAGCAAATCTTCGTCGACGAGCTGTCAATGTCGCCCCGCTGGTATGGCCGCCGCCACCGGCTTGATGAGCTGCCGCTGAAGGGCAACGGACAGCTCACCGTGTGCAGCCACGCCACGGGCGACACCCTTTACCGCCACTCTTTCTCCACGCTCTTCCAGGAGTGGTTGGCCACGGCCGAGGCCAAGCAGACGCGGCGCTCGTTTGAGAACGTGTTCCTCATACCCATGCCGCGACAGATGGTTGACGTCCATGTGCAGCTCACCGACTTCCATGACAGCGTAACCGCGCAGCTTACTCATACCGTTGACCCTGACGACATACTGATTCGCCGTAAAGGCTTCGACAGCCACACACCCTACACCACGCTCCAGCAGCCTGCCGACAGTACCCATGCCATACGCATAGCCTACGTGGCCGAGGGCTATACTAAGGACGAGATGGAGCTGTTCCGCAGTGACTGCCGCGAGGCCATGGAGGCCCTCTTCGAGCATGAACCCTTCGGACAGATGCGCAGCAGGTTCGGCATCATAGCCGTGGAGTCTGCGTCGGAAGACAGTGGGACGAGCATCCCGCACCGCGGCATGTGGAAGCGTACGGCTCTTGCCTCACATTTCGACACATTCTACTCCAACCGCTATCTCACTACCCTCCACCTTAAGCGCCTGCACGACGTGCTCAGCGGCACGCCCTACGAGCACATTATTATATTGGTGAATACCGACGAGTACGGTGGGGGAGGCATCTATAACTCCTACAACCTGAGCTACACCCGTGGGACTCAGTTCCATCCGGTAGTGGTGCATGAGTTCGGCCACTCCTTCGGTGGCCTTGGCGACGAGTATGCATACGGCGACGACGACCCGATGTACTTCAGCGATACCGAGCCGTGGGAGCCTAATCTCACTACCCGTCACGACTTCAGCCGGAAGTGGCAGAACCTGATAGACGCCGGCAAGGCGTCGCTCTTCGAGGGCGGCGGCTACCAGAAACACGGCGTATGGCGCGGAGCCGAGAACTGCAGGATGAAAACCAACGAGGAGCGCGAGTTCTGTGCCGTATGCCAGCAGGCGCTGCAGCGTCTGATACTGTTCTACACCGAGTAGCAGGCAACCCCCAAGCCCCCAACCCCCTAAATGTGGAGTTCCTGCAGAGTCTGTAGTTCCCCCTTTAGGGGGCAAGGGGGCTTACTTTTTCCGCTTAAACTCCAGCGTGCCCGGCAATTTCTGCCAGCGGCGATTCTTGGGGACCTTGAGGGAGCTGCCTTTGAGTTGCCGCAGCTGGTAGACGCTGTCGTTGACACATGTCAGGCGGGCGGTAAGGTCTTCGCTGCCGTAATCGTTGATAAGGCTCAGCTCGGCAGTCTTGTCATCCTTCACCGTGGCCTTCGTGATAACCCAGCAGAAGGCATTGTTCTTCTTGCCCAAGTAGCCCGGCAGCTGTCCGTACAGCTCCTGGTCGGGAACGGTGATGGACTCCTCGTAGAAGTCAATCCTCATGAACACCTCATACTCTTCATTGAATATGTATGCGCGGAAAGGCTTCGAAGCCTCCTCTTGCCCGAAGGCAGCCGTTGCCATGAGCCATGTCATGGCCAGAAATGCAATCTTCTTCATCTGAATATTGTCAGGCAAAGCCTGCGGACTTTGCGTAATCGTTTGCGGTGGCAAAATTACAAATATTATTCAATAAAAAGTGCATGAACAGAAAAATATATGGTGTCTGATGGCTTGTTTTTCGTTTTTTTTAAGTAACTTTGCAGCCGTTTATAATTATAACGATGGGAAAAGAACATTTAACACCTGACTACATCTTCGAGTCGAGCTGGGAGGTCTGCAACAAAGTGGGCGGTATTTACACCGTACTCTCCTCACGCGCCAAGACTCTGCAGGACAGGATGCAGGACAGGATAATTTTTATTGGTCCTGACTTCTGGAAAGAAAAAGAGTGTCCCTATTTCAAGGAAGACAAGGCGCTGCTCGCCGAATGGCAGTGGCAGGTAAGGGACGGCAACCGTGAGCAAGGGCAGGCGCCACTGAACGTGAGGGTGGGACGATGGTCCATACCCGGCCAGCCCATAGCCATACTCGTCGACTTCATGCCCTTCTTCGAGAAGAAGAACGAAATCTACGGCTGGCTGTGGGAACACTACCAGGTGGACTCCCTACATGCCTACGGCGACTACGACGAGGCATCAATGTTCTCGTACGCCGCTGCCTTGGTGGTGGAGAGCATGTACCATTACTTAAGTCATTCAAACCTCAAAACCTCAGAACCTAACTCGCTGAAGGTGGTTTACCACGCCAACGAGTGGATGTGCGGACTCGGCGCCTTGTACATCAACAACAAGGTGCCACAGATAGGTACCGTGTTCACCACCCATGCCACGAGCATTGGGCGCTCCATTGCCGGCAACCAGAAGCCGCTCTACGACTACCTGTTCGCATACAACGGCGACCAGATGGCCGGTGAGCTTAACATGCAGTCGAAGCACTCCATAGAGAAGCAGACAGCATGGAACGTAGACTGCTTCACCACCGTGAGCGACATCACAGCCCGCGAGTGTGTCGAGTTGCTCGACAAGCCTGTCGACGTGGTGCTGCCCAACGGCTTCGACAACAGCTTCGTGCCCAAGGGTGCCACATTCACCAAGAAGCGCAAGGCAGCCCGCAAACGCCTGCTTGAAGTTGCCAACGCACTGTTGGGCGACAACCTTGACGACGATACCATCATCGTGTCCACCTCTGGCCGCTATGAGTTCCGCAACAAGGGCATCGACGTCTTCGTAGAGGCCATGAACCGACTGCTGCGCGACCGCGACCTGAAGAAGAAGGTGGTGGCCTTCATCGAGGTGCCAGGATGGGTGGGAGAGCCCAGGCAGGACTTGCAGGAGCGCTTAGCCTCCACTGCGGGGAGTTGCTTCGAGGGGCCTCTCGAAGTCCCCATGGTCACCCACTGGCTTCACAACATGAGCCACGACCAGGTGCTCAGCATGATGAAGTACTACGACATGCACAACCGCCCCGAGGACAGCGTCAAGGTAATCTTCCTGCCATGCTATCTCGACGGGCAGGACGGCATAGTCAACATGACCTACTACGACGTGGTGCTCGGCAACGACCTCTGTGTCTATCCGTCATACTACGAGCCGTGGGGATATACTCCCCTTGAGGCCGTAGCCTTCAAGGTGCCCTGCATAACCACCGACCTTGCCGGATTCGGACTCTGGGCAAACGGCATGTTCGGACACTATGGCGAACTGGAGGACGGCGTGAAGGTTATTCACCGCACCGACTACAACTACTCGGAGGTGGCCGATGCCATCAAGGATGCCGTCGCCAAGTTCTCGACAATGACGCCAAAAGAGATTGATGCCTGCCGCAAGGCTGCCGAGAAACTGTCGAAGAAAGCACTCTGGAGCGAGTTCATCAAGTTCTACGATGAGGCCTACGACATAGCGTTAAGCAAGGCCCAGGGCAGACAGTCACTTTGATTCATTATTGCGCACAAATAATCCAAAGAAGAAAACCATCATCGCCACGTTGCTCGCCCTCATCTGTATGGCGGGGCATGCAAAAGCAAAAGAGGTCGTATGGGAGAACCCCTCGGCCTTTTGGGAGCGTATAACTCCGTGTTTGTAATCAACAAGGTGGAGCTGAAGCCCACGGAGACGGTGCTGCACATCGTGGCCACCTACTGTCCGGGCAGCTGGATCCGTTTTGCCAAGGAGTCGTTCGTGCAGACTCTTTGAATGAAAAATCTGTCAAAAAGAGTCGAGTTTTTGGGGAATTATTTGGTAATATAATATTTCGTGCTGTGCGGTTGAAAGACGCTGAAAGCGTCTACGCTCGGTAACCGCAGTGTCCGAATGCGTAAAAGAAATGGATACTTTATAAAAAAATAAAATGATTATCCGCTATCGTACCACCAAAGCCCCAAAGGGGCACCCCTGCCTGTGGTCTTATCAGCCCTTCGGGCTTTGGTGGTATCTTTGCGGATAATCATAAATAATAATATAATGTTACTTTTTTACCTACATTGCCTACACTATTATATAAATTACTGGTTTACAGGATAATAAACAGTGTAGGCAAAGTGTAGGCAGTGTAGGCAGAATTTTTCGACCTGTGC
>JAFSKJ010000026.1 GCA_017449025.1 Prevotella sp.
GGGGCTTATTAAAGACCATTGTCATACCTGTCACCCTCCTGTCACCCTCTGTCACCCTCAAACAGGGTGCAAACGCTTTGCAGTAGGACATTCTGTCACCCTGACACCCTATTTCATAAAAAAACTGTAATATCACCTTTGCCCCGCGCCTGGCACCACCACTGTTTACAATGCAAAGGAAATCATAATTGAGTCCACTTTAAAAAGTCAAAACCATGATTAAGACGGCAAAAAACGGAGCGCAGCCACTCCCCTCCCATCAAGGGGAGGGGCAGGGATGGGGTCTGTAACATCCTGACAGCGAAGAAGATACTGACCCCACCCCCAACCCCTCCCCTACAAGGGAGGGGAGCGGCTGCGCGTAGTTTTTTAGTTGTTGCTTCCATTTGTTGACTTTTTAAAGTGGACTCATAAATAGTAAAAGCCACCCGAAGGCAGCTTTTAAAATGGAGTAGTGTCGGTGCTGTCTTGCTCCTCTCGGACTTCATTGCCTTTCAACAACGAAAACTTACCGGATAGTCAGAACTGGTGTTCCGACGCTGCAAAGATAAGCATTTTTCCAGTTACCTCCAAATTTTGGAGCAGCAAATTTAAGGAAAAATGAATATTTTCTTCGATGTGGTATTTGCAAACTGAGCAGAGTTACTCTCTCTTCTTCACTTTTCCATCAATTTATTTGGTAACTTCGCGGAAAATTTGTAAATTTGCGGCATCGTTAATATATATAATGTGTAGTGAGCAAGCAGACCATGACACAGATGATAGTCGACTACTTCAAGACGCAGCCCGTATTGAAGGCATGGCTTTTTGGGTCTTTTGCACGGGGTGACGAGCATGAGGACTCCGACGTAGACCTTCTTGTGGAATTCGATCGTAGCATTCCGATAGGTCTGTTCGCCTATGCACGTATGCATCGTGAACTGGAGGAAAAGCTGGGGCGAAAGGTAGACCTCGTGGAAGAAGGAACACTTCGCCCGGCAGTGAAGATGACAGCCGACCGTGACTTGAAAATGATTTACTCATCATCGCATGTTCAGAAACCAGCGGATGTAGAGAGCAGACCCTGTGCCAGCCCGCAAACGGCATCGTCCTAAAGAGAAAGACACTCATAGCAAGTATATGCCCTTTGCCTTTACCGAAGTAGGTGTGGCTATGTTAAGTGGAGTGCTTAATTCTCAAGTTGCCATTCAGGCAAATAGAAAGATTATGCGAGCCTTTGTTGCCTAGCGTCATTTGGCAGAGATGCCTATTGCAGCCACCTATCTGGAGCTGAAAAAGGAAATCGAGACTGTCCGCAATGAAGTAAACGACATCCTTGCTGATCAAAACGACATCAACGAAAGTACACGTGCACAGCTTGATGCCATCAGTACGGCATTGGCAGAATTGCAGGCCAAGCGTTCTACAGATAAGCCTCGCCGTCCAATTGGCTTTATTCAACCAAAAGACGAAGAGGATTCTTAACTCCCTTTAATTCTTCATCACCTGTCTCGTCACCTTTGTGGCTATGGAAGTCGATGTAGCTGATGACTTCGCGCTCTTCCTGCGGCCAGGACGAAGATACGCTGGTAGTACGCTTTATTTAGCTTTATCTTTTTCTCTCTTTCTTCAAATTTCCATCAAATTATTTGGTAACTTCGCAGAAAGTTTGTAAATTTGCGGCGTGCATTGAGATGCACACACATTTTTATTTGCTCAATCGCCTATCGAATCGCGACCCCGAAAAGCAGAACGAGCAGATGTAGGAGAGTAGTGTAAACAGCTATCCTACAACTAACACCCACTGAGGCTTGCGCAAGCGCAGGCTTCCCATAGGGTGTTAGAGGTTGTCGCGAACCTGATAGGCGTATGGTGAAGACCTGCGCTTTTCTTATGCCCATAAGGTTAGTGCGGGTTTCTCCCATGGCGAGAGAGGAAACAATTCTTTAGTACTAACCCTTTAAATAAAAAAGTAGATTATGAAAAAGTTATTCCTTTCGCTCGTAGCCGCCATAGTGGCCGCTACGGCAACGTATGCACAAAGTACACTGGTAGCCACATTGACCCACGGCGAGACCATTAAAATGTATACAGGCTCTAACGCTCTGTTTAATGCACATAATGCAGCAGTCAGTGGAGATATTATCAACCTGTCAGGAGGAACATTTAATGCGACAACAATTACAAAGGGTATCACAATCAGAGGAACAGGAATTGATGAGCCACATCCAACAGTATTAAGTAGTTCCAATTTCTGGATAAATATTCCTGAAGATGATCCTAATCCTTTTTCTATGGAAGGAGTGAGATATTACAATATTGGTAATTATTCTGACGGAGTGGTTTTGTATAACGCAAAAAATCCAACATTTATTAAGTGTCAGATTAACAAGTTTTCTTCTTCTTCTTCTTCTAATTTCGAAAATGCTACGTTTATAAATTGTAAAATTGATCAAATTACTGGTGTTTCTTCTTGTTCTGCGAATTTCATAAATTGTTTTATACGTTCTGGTGAAGTTGGATTCAAATCATCTTTTGTCAATTGCATTTTGCGAAGTTCAAGTTACTCATATGGAAAAGCGCAATTTATTAATTGCATTATTGAGGGAACAACTACTATAAACAGTTCTAATAAGGGCTTTAATTGCGTACAGGTTGCTTCATCTGAAAAAAATATTTTTACATCGACGGGAACTTTTGTGGACTGTAGTACAACGACATATTCTACATTATTTAAAGATTATACTGGTACCTATTCTGATGACCAAACCTTTGAGCTGACAGATGAAGCCAAGACCACTTTCCTTGGCGCAGACGGAACTCAGGTTGGTTTGTACGGTGGAATGCTGCCTTACAATTCAACACCATCCTATCCGAGGATTACAAAGTTCGACGTTGCCAAGAAAGCAACAGCCGACGGTAAGCTCAGCGTGGACATTGAGGTAAGTGCCGCCCAGTAGTACAAAACGCTTCGAAGCGTTACAATCAGGGTAAGTAAAGCAACAGTAAATGTCACGCTCGGAGGCGTGACCCACTAAAGAACTATTTACAATGAGAAAATACATTATATTTACAATACTGCTCTCCTGTTTGCATTTTGCAGCACGGGGGCAGACCATGGCTGGCCTTGATGGCATAGACCTGTCGGGACTTCCGCAGCCTACAACGGCCAAGGCTCTGCGCTATTGGTTTGATGGTGACACAGACAACATGCAGTCCGTTAGCGGCACCTCTGGCATCTACACTTTGGACGTATCATCTTTAGAAGATGGCATTCATACATTACACTATGTAGTTATAGATGACCGAGATATGTTGTCAAGTACCTGCTCGACAGTATTTCTTAAAAGCATCCCCACTGTTGAAACTCCAGTTGCGACCACAGCCAGCAAACTGCGCTATTGGTTTGATGGTGACACAGACAATATGCAGTCCGTCAGCGGCACCTCTGGCATCTACACTTTGGACGTATCATCTTTAGAAGATGGCATTCATACGTTACACTATGTAGTTATAGATGACCGAGATATGTTATCAAGTACCTGCTCGACAGTATTTCTTAAAAGCATCCCCACTGTTGAAACTCCAGTTGCGACCACAGCCAGCAAACTGCGCTATTGGTTTGATGGTGACACAGACAATATGCAGTCCGTCAGCGGCACTACTGGCATCTATTCGTTGGATGTGTCATCTTTAGAAGATGGACTCCACACTATATACTACCAGATAACAGACAATAAAGACCAGCTTTCTTCGCCTGTTTCGTCAACTTTCCTTAAGTTTGATTTCCCTGTTGCCATTGACAATAAACCAGTACAAGTGAAGAATATGAGATACTGGCTTGATGGGAATATGTCTACAATGAAGACGTCCGATTTGGCTAACGGAATACAAGTGATAGATGTGTCGGCTGTTGAACCGGGTATTCACACTCTTTACTATCAGTTAGTAGACGAGAACGGTAGTGTCAGCTCACCTGTAAGCAGCGTATTCTTGAAATACTTTGATAAGTCAGAAGATAGCGAAGAAAACCTTATCACCAGGTACGGATACTGGGTGAATAGCAACACTGATTCATTTCGATATGTAACGCTTGATAATCCTACTAACTCGTACAAGTTGATTGACTTGTTAACTGTGCCGAAGGAAATGATACGTTCTGCCTTTTTCCACTTCGAAGTGACCGACGGCAAGCCGATGATCTATGCCAAGAATGTGTTCCACGTCCGTTTCCACGATGCCGCAGGCTATTTCGCTGACAGCGACAAGCCTTTCGTCGACTACAGCGTTAGCCAGCAGGTGGTGCCCGTGGGCGAACTGCAGCACACTCAGACCTTTGCTCGCGTGGCAGGCAATGCTATACAGTGGTATTCGCTGAACGTGGAGAGGGGCGACACCGTGGCCTTCAAGACCTCCCAGGCTTGCTCCGTGCAACTCTTCTCGCCGTCGGGCGAGGAGGTGTATAGTGCTTCCGGCAGCACGTCAGTGTCTTTCGGCGGATGCCACACATGGGAAGACGGCACCTACTATCTTGCCATTCACGACGTGACAGGCAGCAAGAGCCAGATGTCGCTCGACTATATGCACATGGAGAAGTATGACGTGGTTCGTCAGGATGTCAGTGTAGTGGGTAACGGCGGCTGCTCGACAATCACGTTCGACGGCAACGGCTTCAAGGACTTGTATGCCGTGGAGCTGACGGACGGCAATGGTCATACCATTGAACATGTATACATAGGCCATGAGAGCGATGCCACCACGTCAGTGACATTCGACTTCACGGATGCGGCCCTTGGCAAGTACGATGCTATATTCCGCTTCGCCGATGAGGACAAGGTGTTCAAGAATATTGTGACCGTAGAAGAGGCTCGCGACATAGAGCTGGCGACCACCGTCACCTATCCCTCCACTTTCTTGCGAGGAACATCGACGACCTACACCATCAGCATTACTAACAACGGTAATATGACTGCGTATAATGTTCCACTTGACATTTATCTGACGACCTCTTCAACAGATAATATCAAAAGGGTGAAACATAGCGGAAAACTTAGCGGAAATGATGCCACACATAAGGAAACCGTCGATTATTCTTCTGATGACGAAGAAGTTGATGCTGAAATTCATGAAATCATTGATGAATATTTTCAAGACGTGGGTGACAATGACATGTCGCAGTACATATTTCTTATTGACTCTATACAGAATTTGGCAATTGGCATAGCTCAATATCTTATTAATATTCCTCCAAGTTCAACAGCAACGTTAAACGTGGAAATACAGTCAAACTCTGCTGTGTCGTTGAAGGCTGAAATAATTGATGAATGGATTCCATTTGCAGCCACGAAGAAAACTTTGACAACTCAAAAGGAAAAAACACTTCACGAGAAAGTCAGTAGTTTCATGTGTTGCAATAGAGAGAAAATTGAGTGTGTGGCTGATGCTATTAACTCTTTTGTGCCTGTCGGAATAAGTTGCGGTTCGTCTGTTGTACTATCTGGTATTGAGACGGTTTATGACATATTATGTTCAGACGGGAATGGCTTACATAATAAATGGAACGAATACTTGAAAAATGGTGGCGGATGGACAATACTGAAAAGGATATCCGGATCCGTTATATCCTGCGGTGCTGGTTATTATGGAAAAAGGATTGAAGAACTCAATAATAAAAGGAAATTGGCATTGGAATCCGGAGATGTTACGGGGGACTATAGTCTTGCATTAAAATATAGCCAAGATATAGTTAAAGAAAAAAAAGAATTTAGTGGATGGCTTAAAGTTGGCAAAGGCATATTGTTTGCGCCTGTAGGCTACGACTGCTTTAAAAGTTTATTCAGACAAGGAAAAAAGTGCTCTCCAGACTTGAAGGATAGAGGCGGTACCTCCACTCCTGTCGCTCCCGCTGACCCCAACGAAATCTTAGGCTATTCAGCCGAGTCTGGCAGCCTTGCCGTAAAGGATGGGTTACGTGACGTGTACTACACCATACAGTTTGAGAACGACACGACGTTTGCTACTGCTTCGGCGCACGACATCTACCTGACTGACACGCTCGACACCAAGAAGTTCGACCTGTCGACGTTTGCACCTACGCGGGTGAAGATAGGCAGCAAGAGTGCTGAGCTGACAGGCGAGCCGAACTCCGTGACCACAGTGGACATGAGGCCGGAGATTAACGCCATAGCACAGGTGGAAAGCTCTGTAGACCAGAAGAAGGGCATCGTGAGCTTCCACATCTCCAGTCTCGACCCGATGACGATGGAGCCTACGAAGTACTTGATGGACGGCGTGCTGCCCGTGAACTACGACGGCAGCGGATTAGGCGAGGTGTCGTTCGACATACAGCTGCGCGACGGACTGAAGAACGGCACGGAGATTCCGAACCGTGCGGGCATAGTGTTCGACAACAACGACGTAATCATGACGCCCACCTGGACGAACATCGTTGACCGCATACCGCCGGTAAGCCGTGCGGAGAGTGCCAGCTATGTCAACGACTCTACGGTGGCTGTCAGCATCAATGCCTCCGACAACCTCTCCGGGCCGTGGCGCTACGACGTGTATGTGCAATACGACAGTGGCGCCTGGTTCCTTGCAGCCGAGAATGTGCCTATGGACAGTGCGGCGCATGTGCGTACCTATAAGGGCATCACGCACAGGTTATACACCGTGTGCACCGACGAGGCCGGCAACGTAGAGCGCAAGCAGCAGAAGAGCGAGCTGTCGATACAGGTTGGCGGCGGCGTGGTGACTGCCGTCGATACTCTTCCGGAAAAGGAAGGGGAAGAGGAAACGGAAAGCGGCGATGTCTACGACCTGCAAGGGCGGAAGTCTAACGAGGCTCAGGCTGGCAAGGGCATAATAATCAAGAACCGCAAGAAAGTGGCAAAATTCTGAAGGGTGACTGGCAGGCATCAATGAAGCCGCCACGAAACGAGTGAGAGCCGAGACTGCAAAAAGAGCAGTCCCGGCTCTTGTGATATCTTTACATAAGTAAGACACCGTAAGGTGTGGCGCTCTGGTACGCAAATCTTTGGCCATCACAAAGATTTGATAACTCTTTCTCCTTTATTTTAGGGTGAACTACGTTAATCTTCGAAAATTATTCGTTTGTTACAACCTTATTTTGTACCTTTGCAGCGTTATGGAGTATAAGTATCATATTTTTGCGCCTTACCGGGTATGCCCCTTAGGTGCACACGTAGACCACCAGCACGGGTTAGTGACGGGCTTCGCCATCAACAAGGGCGTTGACCTGTGGTTCAACGTCAGGGATGACGGCATGGTAAACCTCTCGTCGAGGACGTTCGAGGGCGACGTGAGTTTTGGAATCTCAGCCCCCTCGCAGGTGAGGGAACACCACTGGGGCGACTATGCCCGCGGCGCGAAGTACGCCCTGAAGAAGCGCTTCAAGCTGACGAGGGGCATCGACGGTGTAATACAGGGTTCGCTGCCCGTGGGAGGCCTCTCGTCGTCGGCAGCGGTGCTCATAGCCTACGTCATGGCCTTCGCCAAGGCCAACGACATTACTCTGCAGCCCTTCGAGGTTGTGAGGATAGCCTCCGATGCTGAGCGCGAGTATATAGGGCTGAACAATGGCCTGCTCGACCAGGCATGTATTGCCTTAGGCCGTAACGACGGTCTGCTGTTTCTCGACTGCGACTCCAACGACTGGCGCATCATAAAGCGCAACCCCGCCATGGCAGAGTTCGAGATAGGCATTTTCTTCTCAGGACTCACGCGCTCACTGGTAAACTCCGACTACAACCTCCGCGTCTATGAGTGTAAGACGGCAGCATGGAACATGCTGGCCTATACCGAGCAGCCGCTGAAGACCTTCGACAAGACATTCCTGCGCGACATACCGAAGACCACGTTCGAGAAGACGCGCATAGCCATGCCCGCACGCTTTGCCCGCCGGGCCGAGCACTTCTACTCTGAGTACCGCCGCGTGAGGCAGGGCGTTACCGCCTGGGAGACGGGCAACATGAAGCTCTTCGGCAAGTTGTCGTTCGACAGCTGCGAGTCGAGCATCCACAACTACGAGTGCGGTTCGCCCGAGCTGATAGCCATCTACGAGATCATGCGCCAGCTGCCTGGCATCTACGGTGGCCGCTTCTCCGGCGCCGGCTTCAAGGGTGCCTGCATAGCCCTTGTGGATCCGGCATACAAGGAGTCGATAGAGAAGGAGCTTACGGAGCGGTACTTAGAGCAGTTCCCCGAGTACGAGAATACGTTCCAGGTGTTCTGGGTGACACCCGACGACGGGGCGAGGTTTTGCTAACCTCACAACCTCATAACCTCATAACCTCACAGCGATGAAGTGTATAGTTATAGCGGCGGGATATGCCACAAGATTAGGAGAGCTGACGAGAAACTTCCCGAAGCCCTTGTTGAAGATTGGAGAGAACACGATACTGGGAAGGATGCTTGACGATATAGACACGATACCTGATATTGACGAGCATATCATAGTGACAAACCACAAGTTTGCCCCCATCTTCGAAAAATGGGCTGAGGAGAACTGCGGGCGATGGAAGAAGCCCATAACCATTGTCGATGACGGCACGGAGACCAATGACACACGGCTGGGCGCCGTCTGCGATCTGCTGCTTGCCATCAACGGCGTACCAGTAGACGACGACCTGCTGGTTGTTGCTGCCGACAACCTGCTGTTCTTCTCGTTCCGCGAGTTTGTCGACTTTGCCCGCACAAAGGCCACGTCGTGCATCATGTGCCATGAGCAGCCGTCGGTGGAGAAGCTGCAGCGCACGGGTGTGGTGGAGCTTGACGAGCAGATGAAGGTGCTAAGCATGGAGGAGAAGCCCAAGGTGCCCAAGAGCCACTGGGCAGTGCCACCTTTCTATATATATATGAAGAAAGACCTCGGCCTTGTGCGCCACTCTGTGGAAAACGGATGCGGCAAGGATGCCCCTGGCAACCTGGCCCACTACATGGTGGAGCACACCGTCATGCACGCCTGGCCCATGAGTGCCGGACGCTTCGACATTGGCAGTCTCGACACCTACTACGAGGCTGTGGAGAAGTACGGAAAGAAGGATTCCCTTAGCTAAATGCCGTCTATACGTAGTTTCATGACACCTGCGGGTACGCGCACTTCCACCACGTCGCCCACCTTCTTCTTAAGCAGGGCCTGGGCAATGGGCGACTTTATGGATACCTTGCCTTCCTGCAGGTTTGCCTCATGGGGGCTTACAATGGTGTAGGCCATGGTCTTGTTTGTAGCCAAATTGGTTATCTTCACGTTCGACAGCAGTCCAATGCCGTTGCTTTTTATCTGCGCCTTGTCAATAGGGCGAGCATGCTCCAGCACCCTCTGCTTGAAGCGTATCCTGCCCAACAGCCGAGACTGCTCGCGCTTGGCGGCATGATACTCGAAGTTCTCGCTGAGGTCGCCCTTGTCGCGCGCCTCGGCTATGGCATCCCTCACCTGTGGCAGTTCCACGTGTTCCAGCTGATGTAGTTCGGCCACGAGCTTGTCGTAGCCCTCCTGAGACATATATTCCATTTTCTCTGCTTGAAAAATTGCAATGCGGGTGCAAAGGTACAAAAACTTATTTCGTTTCCAAAGTGAAAACAATGAGTTTTAACTTAATTTGTTGATTGACATTCAGATATGTGTCAATCAGATGTTGAGTGGTAACGATTTAGTAACCAACTTTTACTCAGATTTACTCTGAAATGCGTAGTGTCCTATCGGACTAAGAACAGACCGCTTCTGCCCCATTATCGGTTGCAAAATTAAATAAAATCCTTCACTTAACCAAACGTTTTAGATTTTATTTGCTGTTAGCCTAAAAATTCGGTTGCGAAAGCGAGTGTTGCCGCCCGAAGAAGTAACCAGACAGGCAGGTCACATTTTCGGGCTATCGGGGAAATAACCGCAATGAAGAGTGCCACCGCCTGATCGAACTTGGTTCGCTTCAGCCGACGATGCACACTTCATTGTGGTTGTTCCTTTTTTCTATAGGTAGGCTTTCGCAATACTTGGGAATGAAGGCGCAAGGGAACGACTGACGTTGAATTGGAATGCTCGTTGGCTTGGTCAGGAAAGTGAATTGTCTCGCAGGATGAAGCCGCATTTTGGATGGCGAGGTCGTCGCTATGCAAAATACGGCTACATCCTGCTGTCACAGATGGAGGGAATGAGTCTGCCATCTTCCTGCAAGCACCGTCCCAATCCAAGATTGCGATGGTGTTTGCAAAAAGCCATCAGACACGTTTCTGTTCTCCATCCGAAGAGGTGGACTTTCCTGAGAGTGATTTGGAAAGCACGAAAGTTTGTTGTTGGCTTGGAGATGCCCATTGGTACGAAGTGGCTTGGAATGCCAATGGTTTGGTTGCGAAAGCGGTTGTTGCCGCCCGAAGCAGTAACCAGACAGTGCAGGTCACATCTTCGGGCTGTCGGGGAAGTAACCGCAATGCAGAGTGCCACCGCCTGAACGAACACGTCCGCTTCAGCCGACGATGCACACTTCATTGTGGTTGTTCCCTTTTTCTGTAGGTAGGCTTTCGCAATTTACACTTGGATTTGGAAAGCCAGAAAGAACGGAAAGAGAATCGGGAGCAGTCTCACTTCAACGTCAATCGTAAGCCAATATAATCGCGATTACTTTGAAAAGCACTACCAATCGTCATCTAATCTTGGAAAGCATATCCATCCGTCGTAATAAGGAATTGATGTCGTCGGGCAAGTCTTACAGGCATGTCGGTGAACAGGTCACTGATTGCCAATAAGACACGCCCGACTGTCTGCGAACGAGCGAAAACGGCTGTCCTCACTTACAAACTGGAACCCACAAGGGAATCCTGTATTGCAGGCGGGGACAGCCGATTTCTTTTCTCGCCCGCTTTGTTTGGTGACCTTTTACGAACACCAATCCCAATAGCCAATCCACTTGCTCGCCATAGCGAATAGCCTCAGTCATCCCCCTTGCTTGGTTCGCTTCCGCGAAGAAGGGGGAAGGGAGAGCCTGTCTGTACGAATCCGTTCCTTGAACCACCGCTTTTTGTCTCCCTGTCGCCTGATGTTTGATTGTTCCTACGACAAAGTTAAAAAGCAGATTGGAATAGCCAAGTTCAAGCCCGCAAGGGGTTTGCTTGAAAATCTCCACACCCACAAGGGGGTAGTATTTTCAGGCAAAAACTTGTCAAATCCAATCGTGCAAACTTTCTAAAGGTCGTAGGAACAAACAAACGGCGATAGGAAGACGCAGAAAAAAAACGGTGGATTCATAGGAAACGAATTTAGTTCATTAGGAACTTCACTTCACAGCTCCTGGATCCACATAAAAATTAAAGATTATGGCATACAACAACATCACAAC
>JAFSKJ010000122.1 GCA_017449025.1 Prevotella sp.
ACCTTTAGTTTTGCAGTCGGAAACTAAGAGAGCAAGAACTCTTAATATCTCTTAAGGCTGGTGAAACAGAAATGCCCATAGAGAAGAACCATACGGCGTGTTATACCTGTCAAGAGATGAGATGAATCGAACTATGATTTTATGTAGAGTAGATCTTCACGAGGTTTGAGTTTTTATAACAGAGATTTTCTTAGTTTCCATCTTTGAGATTGTAAAACTAAGAAGATATGAGAAAAGATGAATTTGAATGTATCGGTGTTGATGTCTCGAAGAAGACATTGGACGTTGCTTTGTTTCGTGGTAAGGTGGACTGGAACGAAGGGCACATTAAGGTAGACAACAACAGTTCTGGCTACAAGGAACTGAGGAAGTGGCTGCGTCTGAAAAAAGCGGAGAAGAAGCAACTACGCATTTGCATGGAAGCTACGGGACTCTACACCCATGATTTCCGTTCCTGGCTGGAGCAGGAGGGTATTACCTACTATGTGGTGGATCCTAAGCGCATGCGTCACTTTGCTCCGCCACAGAGCATCAAGGGCATCAGGCAGACAAAGAATGACAAGGCGGATGCCTTCCGCATCGCCATATACTGCTCGTTGTTCCATGAGAGCATGGAACCTTCCAGACTGCCGTCAGCTGCCTATTTCAAGCTGAAGCGACTTCTTGCAGAGCGCAGACAATATGTGAAGCAGTCGGTATTGTACAAGCAGCAACTGCATGACATATCCGTATATGACTCCGTGGGCTCCCGCATAAGGAAGGAAGATGAAGTAAAGAATCTTAATGCCAATATCAAACAGACTGATGCCGAGATGAAGGAAATCATTGACAGCGACCTGACAATCAAACGGAACTACGACCTGCTGACGAGCATCGTGGGTGTCGGTATCGTCGTTGCAGTAACCACCATCGTGCTGACGGAGAATTTCACGGTCTTTGCCAGCCCGAGGAAGTACGCCAGCTATATAGCCATAGCACCGTTCCCCCATGAGTCGGGAACGAGCGTCAGAGGGGCAACGAGGGTGTCGAAACAGGGCTTCAGGCAAGCTAAGGCAGATTTATCCATAAGCGTCTTATCTGCCATGTCACATGATTCTGAACTTAAGGAATATTGGTTACGAAAGAAAGCAGAAGGAAAACACGCTGGGACGATTCTCAATGCAATTAAATTCAAGATTGTGCTCAGGATGTTTGCCGTAGTTAAACGTGGAACACCGTACGTTAACACAAAAGGCTATAGGCGATAGGACAATGGCTTTTGAACTATCCTTTGGCGTGGAAGAGGTCCTCTCTTTGCTTTAGCGCGGCTTTTTCTATGATTACATTATATGATAGAATTGCTTGTGATGATTTTGGGGCGAGTGAACTATGCCTTTATTTGGCAATGAACCATCCTTTGTTTTAGTCCTATCCCCATTTTTCTAATCTCTTTCAAAGATTTACTGTACCTTTGCACCCGAGTACGATAAGAGGTGAAGCCGGGAGGGGACGGTGAACCATATAAAGCTTAGACAAAGCCCTTTCCGTGATTAGGTCTGCCCCTCCTTCAGACGCTGGCATGGCAATTTAGAAATATAGGTCGCCCCGAGCGGTCGGAGTCCTTTTAAAGGATGCTGCCTTAAAACCAGCCATCTTCGGCCTGTACCTCGCTTAAACGCGCTGCAAAGTTATGAAGAAAAATTGGTATGTAGGCATTGACGTGTCGAAAAAATGGCTCGACGTGGCCATTTTCGTTGAAAACAGCGACCTGAAGGGGTATTTCCATACTCAGGTGAGTAATGATAAACCCGGTTACCGCGAGCTGCTCAGATGGCTCAAGGAACACGATGTGGACGCTTCCACATGCACCTACGGAATGGAGCACACGGGCTTCTATTCTGACGGCCTGCAGCACTTCCTTGACAAGAAGGGCTACAAGTACACGATGCTGGAGCCCGCAGTCATCAAGCACTATCCCATTCAGCCCCGCGAGAAGAACGATCGTCTGGATGCTGCAAAGATTGCCGACTACCTCTACCGTTTCAAGGACACCGTCAAACTGAGCCGTGTGCCAGACAAGACGATGGAGAAACTACGCGAACTGCATAAGGAGCGTAAGTTCTATGTCGAGGACAGGGTGTGCTACCTGAACCGCAAACTGGTCGTAGGCAAGGAAGAGGCGAAACGCCTGGACAAGATGATTGAAATGCTCGACAAGCAGATTGATGCAATTGAGGAGAAGATACGCGACATCATCCAGAATGACAAGTCGCTCATGGAGAACTACCTCTACCTCGACTCTATCAAGGGTATCGGCTTCGTCAATGCCGTCAACGCCATCGTCATCACTCAGAACTTTACCGTGTTTAAGACAGCAAGGGACTATGCTTCGTACATTGGTGTCGCCCCTCACACGAAGACATCGGGCACTACTGTGAGGTGGAAGCCAAAGCCACGCAAGCACTGCGACCTGACGGCGAAAGCCGACATCTCGCAGGCTGCCAAGATTGCTGTCGTACACGATGTCGAACTCAAGCGGTTTTATGAAAGGAAATGTAACGGGAAAGATGATGCGGATACCGTCCGCAAGGCTATGAACGCTGTAAAGTTTAAGCTTGTGCTGAGGATGTTTGCTGTAGTCAAGCAGAAGCATACCTACAGGCAGTTTACGACGATATAACGCTTTTACATACTGCCGCCAGTGAACTACGGCAGGCGTGTGCCGACCTGTCCCGAGAGTCTGGAGGTGAGTATATGCGGTTGCTCCAGGTAGAAATCTAGTAAAGAGCCAGTAAAGGTGATAGATGAACCGCGCACCGATTGTAACGAAAACAAGGTCTTCCGTTACTGCATAATTAGTGGATTTTGTCAACAAAGAAGAAAAAAGAATGCCCTTTAAACTTTATTAACGGGTATTCTC
>JAFSKJ010000027.1 GCA_017449025.1 Prevotella sp.
CCCATGATGCTTCGCACGTGCTTGGGCGGAAGGATTGTCGCCATCGACGCGACTCTGACGTTTGTGAGCGACGACAACATAGGCACATCGTGGGATCCCTACGTGATAAACCTGCAGAACGTTGCCACGGGCATCGGTTCGATAGACGGCTTGTCGGATGACGACGATGCGGAATGGTACACCCTGCAAGGCTTCAAGATAGGGCACCGGCCCACAGTGACGGGAGTGTATATCCACCGAGGTCAGGTGGTGACTTTGAGAGTTAAGAATTAAGAGTTCTGGATGAGGGAACGGGGCTTGGCCCCATTCCCTATAATCAACAAAAAGGCCTCCCTTTGCTGGGGAGGCCTTTTTCAGAACTTTATAGTGCTCTGTACGGGTGTGGTTGGTTCCTTTGAGGGGTCGTTGCCTTTGTCTACGAGGTCTTCTCCGTTGGCGCGGCTGTGTATGCTCTCAAGAATCTCCCTGGTGCGCTTGTATGTGGGTGTTGACTCTACTGCAGATATTACATCGTCGTTGTCAAGGTCTTCAGCTCGGAAGAGGTAGATGTGTGGACGGCGCTTGTATCGTTTGGTGCCTGCCTCGTTGCCGTAATATCGTCCGCGTCGCTCCTCTCTCTGTGCTGCTTTCTCCTGTTCCTCTGCCATGCGGCTGAGCTCGTCTTCTGTGCGTCGGCGCACATGTCCGCCCATTCCGTCGACATTCTCTATTCCGAATCCTGTGGCGAGGATGGTTACCTTGACTTTCTTGCCGAGGTCTGGGTCTACGGCGAGTCCCCACTTTATTTCGAAGTCGCCGAACTTTGCCATGAAGTCGTTTACGTCGTTCATCTCCTCCATCATGAGTGAGTCTTTGCCGTCCTTAGAGCCGGCGAAAGATATTGAGAGAAGTATTTTCTTTGAGTTGAACACGTCGTTGTCGTTGAGCAGCGGTGAGTTGAGAGCGTCGTCGATGGCCTTCTTCACTCTTCCTTCGCCTTCGCCGTAGCCCGTCGACATGATGGCTACGCCGCCGTCCTTAAGCACTGTCTTGACGTCGTTGAAGTCGAGGTTGATGAGTCCGTGTACGGTTATGATTTCGGCTATGGACTTAGCTGCTACTGAGAGTGTGTCGTCGGCCTTGCCGAATGCGTCGAGTACTGTGAGGTCGGGATAAATCTCGCGCAGGCGCTCGTTGTTGATGACGAGTAGTGCGTCGACGTGCTGTGCCATGCGCTCTACACCGTCGAGTGCTTGGTCTATTTTGCGGTCGCCCTCGAAGCGGAAGGGTATGGTTACGATACCTACGGTGAGTATGCCCAACTCCTTGGATACCTGTGCAATGACGGGTGCCGCTCCTGTTCCTGTTCCTCCGCCCATGCCTGCGGTGATGAATGCCATGCGTGTTCCGTCGGAGAGCATGTTCCTGATGTCTTCTATGCTTTCCTCGGCAGCCTGTCTGGCTTTCTCGGGTTTGTTGCCTGCACCGAGGCCTTCGCGTCCGAGTTGCAGGTGTACTGGCACTGGCGAATCGTTGAGTGCCTGGTTGTCGGTGTTGCAAAGCACGAATGTTACATCGTGTATGCCTTCGCGGTACATGTGGTTGACGGCATTGCCTCCTCCTCCTCCAACGCCGATAACTTTGATTATGCTGTGCTCCTTCTCCGGCTCGCCGAAGTCAAGGATGTCTAATATGTTGTTCTTGTCTGCCATGGGAAGTTAATTTTTGGGTTTGTGAGTTTTTTGTAGGTGTGGTGGGTTTTGTAGGTGTTGTAGGTGAGAGTTTGGAATTATTCGTCTTCTGAGACGATTATGTTTCCGATTCTCTTGACGCCCTTCTTGAACTTGTTCCAGGGGCTGTTCTCGCGGCGTATTCTCTCTTCCTCTTGCTTTCTGAGTGCTTCTTCCTCTGCCTTCTTGCGCTCTTCTTCCTCGCGCTTGATGCGTGCTTCCTCCTCAGCCCTCTGTCGTTCGGCCTCGGTGCGTACCACTCCTGTTGGTGTTTCATATCCCTGTCGTGGCTTGCGTATGTCGGGTTTTGCGGCAGCAGTGCCAGACGCTGTGGTGGCGAAGAGGTCTCCGTTGGGGTCGATTTCGTTTCCGGCGCAGTTTATGTCTCCCCTGCCCTTGATGAGTAGTCCGAGGAGTGTGTTCATCATGCCGTTGTGTGCCTTTATCAGCTCGTTGGAAGAGTTGATGGTCTGGTTGACGAACTTTGCAATGCGTACCTTGTCGATGTGGGTGTGGTTGATGAAGGCGCGGTCTATGTTCTTCATGTTTGAGCCACCTCCGGTTATGATTATTCCTCCGAGCAGCTTGTCGTAGAACTCGGAAGGAATCTGGTACCAGACGTTCTCAATGATTTCCTCCGTGCGCCCCTCGACAATCTCGATGAAGCGCCTGCTTTCCACCTGCCGTGTAGGGTCTATTGAGTAGTTGAGTGAGTTGTCAATCTCGTTGTTCTCCGTGTAGGCCGAAGCATATTTGAGCTTCATGGCCTCTGCCTCCGTTTCCTCCATGCGGAGTGATGTGGCAATGTCCTTGGTGATGTTAGCACCTCCGAGAGGTATGACAGCGAGATGTCGGAGAATGTTTTTGGAGTAGACGGCTACGGTTGTGGTGTCGGAGCCTATGTCTACGAGTGCGCATCCCGACCTTTTCTCGGCCTCGGTGAGCACGCTCTCGGCCAATGCCAATGGTGCTGTGTACATGTCGGCAATGTTGATGTCCGCCATCTCGAAGCATTTGTTGAGGTTTTTCCAGAAGGTCTTGCGCTGGAGTATGGTGAGGAAGTTGCCCTCGAGGCGTGTGGCCTGTATTCCCACGGGGTCGAGCTGGTACTGTGAGTCCACCTTGTACTCCTGTGCTGCTGCGTCGAGTATTTCAAGGTCGTTGTACTGCATGAACCTGTTCTCGTCCATGATTTCGTTTATCATGTTCTGTGTGATGATGGTGTCGTGTGGCAGTTCGCGTACGATGACGTTTCGCACGCTTCTTACCGACTGTCCTCCAACGCCGACGTAGACCTGTGTTATCTGTCTCTTAAGCTGTGCTTCCAGCCTTTTTACGATGCTTGCTATGCATTGCGCTGTCTTCTCAATGTTGTAGACCACGCCCTTTCTTATGAAGAGCGATGAGTCTTCTTTTACTACGGCCAGCACGTTGATGCTCCCGTCAAGGTTTTTCTGTCCCGCGATGCCGGTCATCTTTGATGAGCCAAGCTCAATTGCTACGATAAATTCCTTTGCTGCCATAGGACTTAAGATTTAAAAGTTTAGAATTAAGATGTATTTTCTCTTAGCTGTGATTAAGAATTAGTATGTTGGTTGCTTCTGCGTTTGCAGATAATCTGGTTGTCGAACTCTACGCTTATGCGCTCGTACTTGTTCCATCCCGCCACGCTTAGGCCGTACTTGTAGAACTTCCGTAGCCTTGCCAGCTTTTGCCCAGTGTTGTCAGGCGAGCCTAAGTAGGCTATGTGGTCGCCAACCCTTGGCACGAGTTCCAATGATCCGTCGAAGAGCACGTTGAGCTGCTCCGTCTGGCTCTGCCAGAAGTTGTCGGTAACCAGTGAGCATGCCAATGGTGCGAGCACGCGTCGGGCGTAGCTGCGGCTTATCCATCCCGTTGCCACTATCAGGTCGTTGGCATACTGGGTGTAGGGCATTATTTCGCCGTGGCTGTCGAGGTAGTAGTTGTCGCCGTTGTTGGCAATGACGCGTAGCACGGGTAGCCTCTGCTCGACGCTGATCCTGATGTGCCCGCCCTTGGTCTTGTAGCACTCCACGTGCTCGGCAAAGGGGCTTGACGACAGCTCCTCCTCAATCTGGCGTGTGTTGATGTTGTCCATGGTCTTTGCCAATGGGTAGAGCTTCTTGCGCTCGAGCATGCGCTGTACCTCGGCAGGTGTGAGGAAGCCGCCGGTGATGCCGTCGGCAATGTCGATCTTCACCTCTGTGCACACGGTGGCTTTCTCGTCGGGCTTGTTGAACACGGTGACGGCCATGACGAGATAGGCGGCGATGGAGATGTCGAAGATGACGATGGCCATATATTTCCAATTGACAGAAGGCATGTTCATTTACTATTTACAATTCACAATTAATAATTAACAATTAACAATTTAATGGTACGCTAAGGCGCTCAGTTTTTTTCTTTGCATCTTTGCGTACAAGTTAGCATCTCTGCAATCTGCGGAACCATGGCATCGAGGTCGCCGGCGCCGAGCACTATGAGCACGTCGAACTGGTGGGTGGCCACAAAGTCGATGACGTCGGCCTTGGCTATGAGGTGTTTCTCGACGCCAGGGGCCAGATTGTCGTAGATGAGCTGTGAGGTGACGCCCTCGATAGGCTCTTCGCGTGCTGGATATATCTCGGTGAGCACCACCTCGTCGAGCAGGCTCAGGGCTTGGGCAAACTCGCGGTAGAAGTCGCGGGTGCGTGTGTAGAGGTGGGGCTGGAAGATTGCCGTGATGTGGCGGTGGCTGTAGAGTTGCCGTATGCTGCGTGCGCTCTGCAGAATCTCCTTCGGGTGGTGGGCATAGTCGGACAGAAGTACCAGACTGTCGGTCTTGACCTTGAAGTCGAAGCGGCGGTCTACGCCCCCGAATGTCTCCATGCCTTGTCGCAGCTCGTCGGCAGTACATCCTGCCATCTGCGCCATGGCCATGGCTGCCACGCCATTCTCGATGTTTATGGGAATGGGCTGTCCGAGTCTGACGTTGCTGACGTTCTCTATGGGCGAGATGAAGTCGAATGTTATCTCTCCGTTGTCTATGTGTATGTTCTCGGCGTGGAAGTCGCCCTCGTCGAGTGCGTAGTCGTAGCGGCGCACGCCCTGTGGCAGCTGCTCGTCAACCTCCAGGCCGCGGTGCACAATGAGAGCACCCTCGGGCTGTATGAGTGAGGTGTAGTGGCTGAAGCTCTGCAGGTAGGCCTCCTTGGTGCCATAGATGTCAAGGTGGTCGGGGTCGGCCGAAGTGATGACCGTCATGTATGGCGAGAGCCAGTGGAACGAGCGGTCGAACTCGTCGGCCTCGATGACCACGTATGGGCTTTCTGAGAGTATGTAGTTTGTGCCGTAGTTCTTGGATATGCCTCCAAGGAAGGCGTTACAGTCTAAATGGCTCTGGTGCAGGATGTGTGCGCACATGGCAGACGTTGTGGTCTTTCCATGAGTTCCTGCCACGCACAGCCCCTTCATCCGTCGGGTGATTGTTCCGAGCACCTGTGCGCGCTTCTCTATGGTGAATCCGTTCTGTCGGAAGAACACCAGCTCCTTGTGGTTGTTGGGAATGGCCGGCGTGTAGACCACGAGGCACGACTGCGGGTTGAGACATGCCTGCGGTATCAGGTTTGTGTTCTCCTCATAGTGGATAAGCATGCCTTCGCGCTCAAGCTGTAGCGTCAGCTCGGTGGGTGTCTTGTCGTAGCCAGCAACCACGAGGCCCTGCTTCAAGAAGTAGCGCTCTATGGCACTCATGCCGATGCCTCCGGCACCGACGAAGTAGACTGCTTGTATGTCTTTGGTGGGCATAATGGGTAATTTTGGCATTATGGGGTTAATGGGTGTTTTTGGCGAGTTTGATAACCTCCTTGGCAATGATCTCAGCCGAGTTGGGCAGGGCGAGCTTCAGTACGTTCTCGCTAAGTGAGCGGAGCTTGGCGTCGTCGGTCACGGTGTTCACGGCCAGTTGGAGCAGTGTGGCCGGAGCCTCGCTGTCTTTCACGTAGATTGCTGCGTTGCGTGTGGACAGGGCCAGCGCGTTCTTTGTCTGGTGGTCTTCAGCCACGTTGGGGCTGGGAACCAGTATTACCGGCTTGCCTATCAGGCAGAACTCGGATATGCTGCTGGCTCCGGCACGGCTTATCACCAGGTCGGCGGCCTTGTAGGCGGCTCCCATGTCTGTGATGAAGTCGGTCATCTTCAGGTTTGTGAGCTGAGGCTTGCGGTTGGCCATCTTCTCTTTGATGTCGGCATAGTAGTACTTGCCGGTCTGCCAGATGAACTGCACGCCGCTCTGCTCCACAATGTCGAGATGCTGGAGCACGCTCTCGTTAATGGTGCGTGCGCCGAGGCTTCCGCCCACTAAGAGAATGGTTTTCTTGGCTGGGTCGAAGCCGAAGCTGCGCACGGCATCGTTGTGGGTTACGGTTGTGTCGAGCAGCGACTGCCGTACGGGGTTACCAGTGAGCATCAGCTTGTCGGCAGGGAAGAAGCGCTCCATGCCCTCGTAGGCCACGCATATCTTTGCCGCCTTCCCGGCGAGCTTCTTGTTGGCCAGGCCGGCATAGCTGTTCTGTTCCTGTATGAGCGTCGGGATGCCTAAGCTGTTGGCAGCTCCGAGGGCTGCACTGCTGGCATAGCCGCCCACGCCTACTGCCACGTCGGGCTTGAACTTGTTGAGTATCTTCTTTGCGAGCCACTTGCTGCGGAGGTAGTCGATGGCCACGCCTATGTTGGCCGGTTTCCACAGCGGGCGGTAGAATCCCCTGATGGGCAGACCCTTGATCTCGTAGCCGGCTGCCGGTACGCGCTGCATCTCCATGCGCCCCAAGGCTCCGACGAACAGAATCTCTGCCTTGGGTTCCAACAGTCTGACGGCATTGGCAATGCTGACGGCGGGGAAGATATGGCCTCCCGTGCCACCGCCGCTGATGACCACTCTCAGTGCTTGGCTCCGCATGTCTGCCTTATTGTTTTCTGTGTTCATAACCTTTTTCTTTATTGGCGGCAAAATTACTAATTATATTTCTCTTTCCTGCAGTTTGTTCACTTATTTTATGTTAAGCTGCAACGGTGGCGGGCTTAACGCCCTTGTCTTTCTTCTTCTTGGCCCAGCGGCTGACGCTGAGAATGGCTCCGATGTATGCACCGTTGACTATGGTAGACGTGCCGCCCTTGGAGATGAGCGGAAGCGGCTGTCCCGTGACGGGCACGAGTCCCACGGCCACCAGCATGTTGAAGACGGCCTGCACAACCAAGAGCAGCACGAGCCCCATGACCAGCATGGCGGGGAAGTTGTTCTCGCACTGCGAGGCTATGCGTGCTGCCCGGTACAGCAGGATGATGTAGAGAAACACTACGAAGGCGGCACCCACTATGCCCATTTCCTCAATGATGATGGCATAGATGAAGTCGGAGAATGCCTGTGGCAGATAGTCGCGCTCGACGGAGTTTCCCGGTCCTTTGCCTATTATGTTCGACGAGACGATGGCAATGCTGGCGTGAACCTCCTGCATGTCCTTGTCTAAGTCGACACTGTCCACGGGAGTGTCCTTGGAGACCATGAACTTGGATATTCGCCCTTTCCATGTGGTGGCACGGTGGAAGAGCTTGTCAATCTTGCTTTTGTCCTTCTGTGTCTGCTCTATGCGGTTGGTGGCTGACAGCTTTTCCTCTTGAGCCGGGTCGCCGCCTGCCAGCATGATGAACGTCAGTCCGACAACCAAGATTCCTCCCAGCACTGCCATCAGCTTGCCCATCTGGCGCATGGGCACGCGCCCTATGAACATCATCAGTATGACCACCATTGCTAACAGGGCGGCCGTTGACAGGTTTTCGAGCATGATTAGGAATACCATGGGTACGGACACGAAGAGTATGTACTTGAAGGCCATGGGGTCGGCACCGTCTTCACGCTGCATGGCACTGAGTATCTGGGCTGTACAGAGCACAATGGTGCCCTTTGCTATCTCCGAAGGCTGGAAGGTGAAGAAACCTAAGGAAATGACGCGGTTGGCACCGTTGATGGTGTCGCCTCCGATGAGCACCCATAACAGTGTGACTACCGAGACGAAGATCATGGGCAGTGTTAGAACCTTGAAGTACTTGCACGGTATGTTGAGCGTTAGCACGGCCACCACGAGTCCGGCAAACACCGTTCCGGCATGGAACAAGATGGGCTTCATGTAGTTCTGGCTTTTATAAGTCAGATTGCTCGAAGCCGAAAAGACCTCGACAAGACTGATCATGCAGAGGAAGAAGAATACCATCCACACTACTTTGTCGCCCTTGAAGATGTTTATTTTTTTCTTGTTCATTGTCTGAATGGGGCATATAAGGCCTATGGGCCTAATTGGGCCAATTAATTAAAGATTCCTGACCAGGGTCTTGAACTGCTCGCCGCGGTCTTCCATGTTCTTGAACAGGTCGAACGAGGCGCAGCAGGGGGAAAGGAGCACCGTTTCTCCGGGCTTGGCCAGCTCATAGCATGCAGCCACGCATTCGGCCATGGAGTGGGTGTCGCGGATGGTTATTCCCATGTTGTCGAAGTTGTCGTGCAGCTTCTTGTTGTCGGCGCCGAGAAAGACCAGCGCCGAGCACTTCTCGCTCACTAAGGGCAAGATGGGTGTGTAGTCGTTGCCCTTGTCCTTGCCTCCGATGATCAGTACCACTTTCGTCTTCATCGACTCCAGCGCATACCAGCAGGCGTCTACGTTGGTGGCCTTGGAGTCGTTGACATAGCTTACGCCGCGCACGTTGCACACCTTCTCCAGACGGTGTTCCACGCCGGGGAAGTCGCTCAGTGCCTTGCGTATGTCCTCTTTCTTTATTCCAGAGATGTTGGCAGCTATGCCGGCGGCCAGCGAGTTGTAGATGTTATGGCGGCCGGTGAGGCTCAGGCTTTCCTGCTCCATGTTGAATGGGGTGGGGTAGTCAATCTTGTACTGTCCCTCCTCGATATATCCGATAACGCCTTTCTCCTTGATGTCGGAGAATGGGCACTGCACAGACTTGATGTCGTACTTTTCCAGCTCCTTCTTGATTATTGGGTCGTCGGCCCAATAGATGAAGGCATCCTGTGGAGTCTGGTTCTGGGTGATTCGCATCTTTGAGTCGGTATAGTTCTGCATGCAGTTGTCGTAGCGGTCCAAGTGGTCGGGGGTGATGTTCAGCAGTATTGCGATGTTGGCGCGGAAGTCATACATGTTGTCAAGCTGGAACGACGACAGCTCGATGATGTAGTACTCGTGCGGCTCAAGTGCCACCTGCAGCGCCAGCGACTTGCCAATGTTGCCTGCAAGGCCGGCATCGTAGCCCGCCTGCTTGAAGATGTGGTAGATGAGCGAGGTGGTGGTGGTCTTTCCGTTGGAGCCGGTTATGCATATCATCTTAGACTGAGTGTAGCGTCCGGCAAACTCAATCTCGCTGATGATGTGAATGCCCTTTTCCTTGGCACTCTTCACCATCGGCGCGGTGTCGGGAATGCCGGGACTCTTGATGATTTCGTCGGCATTGAGTATCAGCTCCTCTGTATGCTGCCCCTCTTCCCATGCAACAGAGTTGTTGTCGAGCTGCTTCTTGTATTTGTCGGCAATCATCGACATGTCGCTGACAAACACGTCGAACCCTTCCTTCTTTGCCAGCACAGCGGCACCTGCACCGCTTTCGCCGGCTCCTAATATAACTATTCTCTTCATTATCTTATCTTCAGTGTTATTATTGTCATGGCCGCCAGTATGATGGTGACAATCCAGAATCGGAACGTAACCTTGGACTCCAGGAACACACGCTGGGGCCAGTTCCAGAATATATATCCGCTGTCTTTAGGCAGCATTTCGTTGGTCTTGCGGAAGGTGTCGTGGATGGGCGTTGCGCGGAACACTCTCATGGGATGTCCTTTCCGCTTGGTGTACTTGAAGTATGTGCGCTGTATTATCACGCTGAGACTCTCGACGAAGAATATGCCGCAGAGTATAGGCAGCAGCAGCTCCTTGTGGATGATGAGGGCACACACGCCAATGATGCCGCCAATGGTAAGCGACCCGGTGTCGCCCATGAAGATCTGTGCGGGGTAGGCGTTGTACCACAGGAAGCCTATCATTGCCCCGATGAAGGCCGAGAGGAATACCACAAGCTCCTCGGCATGGGGTATGTACATGATGTCAAAGTAGGCGGCAAAGACAATGTGTCCTGACACGTATGCGAGTATTAGCAACGCTACGCCGATGATGGCCGAGTTGCCGGCGCACATGCCGTCAAGGCCGTCATTAAGGTTGGCTCCGTTCGACACTGCCGTCACCACCAGAATGGTCATCAGCACGAAGAGCACCCATCCGGCTGCTACTTTGTACTTGCCCAAGAACTTGAACACCGACGAGTAGTTGAGGTTGTGGTTCTTGACAAAGGGAATGGTGGTCTGAAGCGACTTCACGGCCTCGCTCTTGTGCTTGACCACTATCTCCTGGTTCTGGTGCTGTATGTTGACGTTTTCGCGTATCACGGCGTCGGGGCTGAGCCATAGTATCAGGCCGACGATGAATCCTATCGACACCTGTCCCACAATCTTGTACTTGCCTTTCAACCCGTCCTTCTTGTGCTTGAACACCTTGATGTAGTCGTCGAGGAATCCAAGGAACCCTAACCATACGGTGGTGATAATCATCAGGATGATGTAGATGTTGCGTATGCGGCACAACAACAGCACCGGCACCAGTATGGAGACTATGATGATGATGCCTCCCATGGTGGGCACGCCCTTCTTGTTCACGCCAAAGGGGTCTATCTTCGGGTCGCGCTCGGTCTCGAAGATCTTCTTCTTCTTCATCCACTTGATGAACCACTCGCCGAACCACGCCGATATTATCAATGCCAGAATCAGCGTGAGCATTGACCTGAAGGAGATGTACGACCACAGGTGTGAGCCGGGGATGTCGTACTGGTCTAACAGTCTGAAAAGATAGTAAAGCATAATCTTCTGTATTTAAGTTGGCTTTAGAGCAAAGGAGTTGGAGCATTTGCGGCCAGTCGCTACCAGCCGCCATTGGCTCCTAAACTCCTCCTCTCTCAAAAATTTCACGCACCACCTCACGATCGTCAAAGTGGTGCTTCACACCTAAGATGTCTTGATAGTCCTCATGCCCCTTGCCGGCAATGAGTATTACGTCGCCCTTCTGGGCCATCATGGCTGCCGCGCGTATAGCCTCGCGGCGGTCAACTATTGATACCACCTTCCGCATCTGCCTCTGGTCGAGTCCGGCAAGCATGTCGTTAATAATGGCCTGCGGCTCTTCGAAGCGGGGGTTGTCGGACGTGATGATTACCTTGTCGCTCTGGCGCACTGCCTCCTGGGCCATCAGCGGGCGCTTGCCCTTGTCGCGGTTGCCGCCGGCTCCGCACACGGTGATGATGCGGGGCACCGGGGCGTTGGAGGCCGGACGCCTGGTGCTGTCCAACACCTCATGTATGGCGCGCAGCACATTGTCGAGGGCGTCGGGCGTGTGGGCGTAGTCGACTATGGCGGTGACGCCCTCGGCCGAGCGGATGGGCTCCAGGCGGCCTGCCACGCTGTGCAGGGTGCTCATAACCACCAGCACCTCCTCAGGCTGCTTGCCAAGCATGAGTGCTGCCCCGTAGACGCAGAGTAGGTTGCTCACGTTGAACTTCCCGATGAACTGCACGCCCACCTCGTGTCCGTCGATTTCAAGATACATTCCCTCGAAGTGGCACTCCACGATGCGGGCGCGAAAGTCGGCCATCTGCCTTATGGAGTAGGTCTTCACCTGTGCCTGTGTGTTCTGCACCATGAACATGCCGTTCTTGTCGTCGGCATTGACAATGGCGAACGACCCCTTTGGCAGCATGTCGAAGAAGGCCTTCTTGGCGTCGCGGTAGTTCTCGAACGTCTTATGATAGTCTAAGTGGTCGCGCGTCAGGTTGGTGAACAGCCCGCCGGCAAACGTCAGGCCGCCTATGCGCTTCTGGGCTATGGCGTGGCTTGAGCACTCCATGAACGCATACTCGCATTTGGCCTCCACCATGCTCTCCAGCAGCTCGTTCAGCTCTATGGCGTCGGGGGTGGTATGGCTGGCGGGCACTGCCTCGCCCTCAATGTAGTTGCAGACGGTGGAGAGCAGACCGCAGCGGTGACCCAGCTTGCGGAACATATTATATAATAAGGTGGCAATGGTGGTTTTACCGTTGGTGCCGGTCACACCCACCAGCTTAAGCTTCGAGGTGGGGTTGCCGTGGAATGTCGTTGCCACGGGGCCTACAGAGTCCTCGGTCGATGCCACCTGTACGTATGTTACGCCTTCGGCAAGCTCTTCGGGCATGTCCTCGACAAGCACCGCCTTTGCCCCCAGCTCAATGGCCTTGGGTATGAAGCTATGGCCGTCGACCTGCGTGCCCTTAATAGCCACGAAGAGGAATCCCGGCTCCACCTGTCGCGAGTCTATCTTCACTCCGCTGATGTCTACGTCGGTCTCGCCCACAATGTTAAGTGTCTTTACACTTTTCAGCAGTTTGCTCAGTTCCATATATTGTTTCTCTTTTTTATAGTCCAAGTCTAAGCGAGCATATCATTCCCTTTGCCACGGGCTTGCCGGCAGCCAGGCTTTGCTCTTTCACCTTTCCGCAGCCAGACAGCTGCACCTTCACTCCGCTGCGCTCCATCATGTAGACGGCATCGCGCGCTCCCATTCCAATCACATTGGGCACTACGTCGCTGTTTTGTGCCACCTGGGTGAGCTGTACTCCCTTGTCCAACCGTATGGCCTTACCCCATACCGGGTTGCCATAGGCGTAGGAGCCGTCCCAGTTGCTGTTGCTGTTCACGCCTAACTGGCTGAGAACGTAGCCGGCAGCCTTCACGTCGCCGTCCTTGACGTCGGGGATGGCTATCGAATTCTCGTCCTTTGCATCGTTGACGTGCATCTTCAGGTGCTTCGACATCACGCCCTCGGCAATCCTGTGGAATACCACGCCGCTCATGCCGCCGCCCGAAGCAGGCAGGCCCGACTTCTCAAGGCATACTATGCAGCTGTATTTGGGGTTGTCGGCGGGGAAGTATCCTGCGAACGACAGCCAGTAGTCCACCACGCCGCTCCTATATCCTGCTCGGCCCTTCGACATCTGCGCGGTGCCGGTCTTTCCTGCCACCTTGAACATCTTCGAACCCGCCTTTTTGCCCAGTCCCTGGCTCACCACGTGCTCCAGTATGGTCTGCATGGTGCGTATGGCCTCAGGGCGGGCTATCTGCTGCTTTATTACCTCGGGTTCCAGTTCGCGCACCACCTCGCCGTCCTTCACTATCTGTTTTACGAAGCGCGGGCGCATCATCTTGCCGTTGTTGGCAATGGCATTGTAGAAGGCCAGGGTGTTGATGGGTGCTATCTGCGTCTCATAGCCTATCGACATCCAGGGCAGCGTGGTCCTGCTCCAGTACTCTGCCTTGTTGCTGGTCTTGGTGTTTGGCATGCGGATCTTCGGGGGATGATAGCCCACGATGGGCAGCTGCAAGTCCTCGTTTATGCCAACGCGGTACAGTCCTTCCACATATCTCTTGGGGTTGCTGCCGTAGAAGTGGTCTATGACGTAGCTCACTCCTACGTTCGAGCTTACCTCCAATGCCCGTGCCACGTTGATGTCCTGGTATCCGCCGCGACGCCAGTTGTGGTCTTTCATCTCGCGCCCGTGCATGGGCATGATGCCGCAGCCAGTATGTATGACGTAGCTTGTGTCCACCACGCCGTCGTCGAGCGCCACGAGAAACGATGCCACCTTGAACACCGAGCCTGGCTCGCAGCGGAAGCTGACAGCACTGTTGATGGCCTCGGCATACTGTCCGTCGTCCATGCGGGTCATGTTGACGATGGCTTTCACGTCGCCGGTCTTCACCTCCATGACAATGGCTACTCCTGTCTTGCCGTTGATTTCGCGCAGCTCGTCGATGACGGCTCGCTCAGCCAGGTCCTGCATGTTGACGTCGATGGTGGTTACTATGTCGCTGCCGGCCTCTGCGGGCTTCACCACCAGGTCGAGGCGCTTGTTGAGAACCTTCTGCCGGCGCATGATGCCTATGTTGCCGCGGAGTATGGAGTCGAACGACATCTCCAGTCCGAAGCGTGCGGAGTCTTTCGCCCCGAAGAGGTCGCCGACGGTGCGCTTGGCCAGCGACCCGAACGGGCGGCGGCGGGCGTTGAACTCTTCCCAGTGGAAGCCGCCCTTGTTGGCTGGGAAGCAGAGCATGGACAGCTGGCGCACTTCCTTGAAGGTGTTGTAGTCGATGCGCGAACGCCATAGCGGCCAGTGGCGCGAACCCACGCCTGTGCGCGTCTGCGCCTTCATGCCTTCTTCTATGCATTTGCGGAACTCCTCGGCGCTCTGCTTGGGAAACAGGTGGTTGAGGCCGCGGCAGATGGAGTCCATGTCCACCCGCCAGATGGAGTCGTACTTGTTCTTCCAAGCGGTGTCGGCCAAGGCTCCTGGCTGGAAGTCCATATAGATGCGGTATTCGGGAATGCTGGTGGCCATTAGCTGACCGTCGCTGCTGAGTATGTTGCCGCGCGTAGGCTTCATGGGTATGCTGTCGTGCTTGAGGCGGCTGGCAACCTCGGTCCAGTACTCCTTCTTAGCCGTCATCAGATACAGAGCGCGACCCACAATGGCGATGCCTACCACTGTCATTACGACGGCAATGGCCAGGTATCGCGGCATTATCTTTCGTGTGTCAAACTTGCTCATGTCTGTCTGTCTTTATTGCTGAGGCTTATTCCTCGGGTACATTAATAATATATGGCGGCTGCTCTGAAGCGCGCAGCAGGCTGTCGCTGTTGCTGTTCAGCACTTCTAACACGTGGCTCTCGCGACAGCGCTCTGTCAGTATGCTTGAGCTTGACAGCGCCTTGTACTTGGCGTCGATAAGCTCTTTCTGCATGCGGTCTATCTGTATCATGTCTTGCTGGCACTGATAGCGTACGGCTATGTAGACTATGGTGAACAGCACCACAATGATGAAGAGCCATATCTGGTGGCGTACCATCTCGGCCGACAAGATGTCGCCGCCCAGGATTTTCCTTAGCGTCAGGGCTGCCACGGGAGTGTTGTCGCTCTCGTGGACATTCTCGGTGATCTTCTTCAGCGTGTCACGGGCGCGCTGCTCCGTGGCTTTCAGCTCCTTGCGCAGCGACTCGTCCGAGTTGTCCTGGCTGCTGTCGGCAGTCGGCTCCTCGCCGAGGATGATTTCCTCTTCCTGGTTGATGTCTGTGTATGTCGTCATGTCCTATATGGTCGTGTCAGGCCTGGTAGAGGCCTGTCGTTCGGCTATTCTCAGTTTCGCGCTGCGGCTGCGCGGGTTGCGCTGCAGCTCGTCGGCCCCGGGAACAATCACCTTGCCCGTCACTGGGCGCAGAGGGGCGGTTGTGCGTCCGAAGAAGTCTTGCTCGCGGCGGCCTTCGGCGTTTCCCGTCTTCATCATGTTCTTCACTATGCGGTCTTCTAACGAGTGGTAGGTGATGACCGCCAGCCGGCCACCGTCGGCGAGAAGGCTGCATGCTCCGCAGAGCATCTCCCTCAGGGCCTCCATCTCGTGGTTGACCTCTATGCGCAGTGCTTGGAACAGTCGGGCCATGTCTTTCTTCCACTGCGTGTTGCCTGTCGGCGAATCGACCGTCGCCGGGTCGATGCCTAATGCCAGCAGCAAGTCGGCCGTGGTGGCTATCGGCTTGCTCTGCCTGGCTCTCACGAGCGTTGATGCTATCCGGCGGGCGTTCTTCAGCTCTCCGTAGAGATAGAAGATGTCGGCCAGCTGCTGCTCGTCGTAGTTGGCTACTATGTCGGCGGCCGTGCGCCCTGCACGCTTGTTCATGCGCATGTCTAAGGGCGCCAGAAAGCGGAAGGAGAACCCCCGCTCTGCATCGTCGAAGTGATGGCTCGACACTCCTAAGTCGGCAAGCAGGCCGTCGATGTGGTCTTCGCCGTAATAGCGCATCCATTGGGCCACATATCTGAAGTTGCTCCTTACGAAGGTGAATCTGCCATCGCCGATGATGTTTCTTTCTGCGTCGGCATCCTGGTCGAAGCCGTAAAGGCGGCCTTCAGGCCCTAAGTGCCTCAGTATCTCACGGCTGTGGCCACCTCCGCCAAATGTTGCGTCAACATAGATTCCATCGGGCTTAATAGCCAGTCCGTCAATGCTTTCAGGGAGAAGCACTGGTACATGATAGGTCTCTGCCGTTACAATCATTTATCTCGATTCTGCGTCAGTGCCGAAGACACCTCCGCCCATGATTTCTTCAAGTGCCTGCCCGAATTCCGCACTCTCCATCTGCGACTCCTTGACGCGCTCGGCGGCCCATATCTCTATGGTGTCGTCCATGCCCAAGAACTTGATGTCCTGCTCAATGCCTACCAGCTGTAGGTAGCGCTTGGGAATAAGGAAACGGCCGTTGCCGTCGAGCGACATCATCTCTACCTCCGACACGAACTGGCGGAAGATTTGCTGGTGATGGGCGTTGTAACGGTTGAGGCGGGAACGCATGGTGTCTAACTGCTCGTTCCATACTGCTTCAGGGTAGAGAACAAGGCAGTTCTGGAATATGTCCTTCCGAAGCACAAGACCTTCTGAGCCCGATGCCTGGAGCACCTTGCGGAACGTGGAGGGCAGAAAAGCGCGGCCCTTTGCGTCAATCTTCGCTTCTATGTTTCCTATGAATCGCATGCTATGTGAGAAATTCAGCCACAAAGTTACAAAATTTCTCCCACTTCGCCCCACTTTACTCCAAAAAAATAGAAAATTAACATAATTTATTGATATAAGTGGGCAAAAGACGCACATTTTTGTATTTGTGTGCATGAATAAGGTGCCACTTGTCTGTCATTAAGTGGCACTTAACGGAGCAGGAGTGGCACTTAACGGAGCTAAAGTGGCACTTTTTTGAAATTAAGTGGCACTTTACGGTCGTAAAGTGCCACTCTGTGGATGAGGTGCTTTATCTGACCGCGTTGCGGTCATACAGCTGTTCCACCGCACGAACACGACAATTTATATATATTCCCCATAAATAGGTATTCCCATGAATATGGGTATGAAGCAGTGTAGGGGCAGGCTCTGTGCCTGCCCCTACACTGCTGTAAACATTTGCTTGGAGGTTTCGTTGTTTGTTTCCGCGAGCGTGCGCGGTAACTAAGGCTTATTTGAGGCCTGCTTTCAGTCCACATATGACGGCAGAGGTAAATCCTGCGTGTTCCATCTCGTTGAGGCCCTTGATGGTTACGCCGCCAGGAGTGGTCACCAGGTCGATAGCCTCTTCCGGGTGCATGCCTGTGGAGGCAAGCAGCTTCACGGCGCCCTCAACTGTTTGCATCACTATCTGCTTGGCGTCGTCGGCCTTGAAGCCCAGCTCCACGCCGCCTTCGGCAGCTGCGCGTATGTATCGCATGGCGTAGGCAATGCCGCATGAGGCGAGGGTGGTGCCTGCGGCAAGGTGCTGCTCGTCGGTGATGAGTGTAGACCCCATCTCGTCGAAGATGCTCTTCACGGTTGTTGTTTGTTCCACGGAAGCTATCACGGGCACTATGAATGTCATGGACTGCTGCTCGGCGATGGCGATGTTGGGTATTACGAGGAAAAGTGGTGGGCAGTTGTCGGCTAACCACCCGCGGATGCTGGCTGATGGAACGCCGGCGGCTATGACTATGAGTATCTGGCGCGACGGGGTTAGTGAGTTGCGGATTTCGTCGAGCACCGGCTCTACCAACCATGGCTTTACAACCACACACACTATGTCGGCGGTCTCTGCGGCCAGGCGGTTGTCGGTGGTCACGCTTACGCCCAATGCCATGAACTTGTCGAGAACCTTCTGCGACGGGTCGCTGACGGTGATTTCGTCATTCTTGAACAGCTGGCCTTTCACCAGTCCCTCTACGGTTGCGCCGCCCATGGCGCCGGCACCGATAATTGCTATCTTCATGATTCTTATGTTAGATTACTTTCTTGAACTTCTCGATAAACTCGTCAGCCTCGGCCTTGGAAAGGCAGAGTGGCGGCAGCAGGCGCAGGATGTTGGTGCCTGCGCAGCCGGTGAAGCAGTGCTGCTCGTAGATGAGCGGCTGCCGCACTTCCTTGTGCGGGCATTCCAGGTCTATGCCTATCATCAGTCCGCGACCGCGTACCTCGCGGATGCGCGGGTTGCTGATGGCCTTTAGTTGCTCCATGAGGTAGGTGCCCACCTCGTGGGCGTTGTCTATCAGCTTCTCGTCTTCCATCACGTCGAGCACGGCCAGTGCAGCGGCACAGGCCAGGTGGTTGCCGCCGAAGGTGGTCCCTAACTGTCCGTAGACAGGCTCAAAGTCGGGCGAAATCAGCACGGCGCCCATGGGGAAGCCGTTGGCTATGCCCTTGGCAACGGTGATGATGTCGGGGCGGATGCCTAACCACTGGTGGGCAAAGAACTTGCCGCTACGGCCGTAGCCGCACTGTATCTCGTCGCAGATGAGCACTGCTCCATAGCGTTGGCATGCGTAAGCCAGTCCCTGTGCAAACTCAGGAGTAGCCATCTGTATGCCGCCCACACCCTGTATGCACTCGAGGATTACTGCCGACACGCCACCCTTTGACAGCTCGCGCACCCAAGGCTCAAGGTCGTTGAGCGGAAGGAAGCGCACATGGTGGTTGTCGTTGATAGGGGCAATGATCTTGGGGTTGTTGGTGACCTCCACGGCCAGCGAAGTGCGTCCGTGGAAGGCTTTCTCGCATGAGAGCACGCGGGTGTTGCCTGTTTTGAACGATGCCAGCTTCAGTGCGTTCTCGTTGGCCTCGGCGCCGCTGTTGATGAGGAACAGCTGATAGTCGTCGTAGCCGCAGAGCGGCCCTAAGCGCTTTGCCAGCTCCACCTGCAGTGTGTTGACGACAGAGTTGGAGTAGAAGCCGAGCTTTGACAGCTGTTCGTTCACCTTATTTATATAGTGGGGGTGCGAATGGCCGATGCTGATAACGGCGTGTCCGCCATAGAGGTCCAGATACTCCTGTCCCTTGTCGTCCCACACCTTGCATCCCCTGCCCTTGGTGATGTTGACATTGAAGAGGGGGTAGACGTCGAAAAGTTTCATCTTCAGTTTAGTTTTTATTTGTTTATGCGTCGATGTTAGCGTATGTGGCATTGCGCTCGATGAACTCGCGGCGCGGCTCCACGTCGTCGCCCATGAGCATTGAGAAGATTTCGTCGGCTTCGGCGGCGTTTTCGATGGTCACCTGTTTCAGCAGCCGGTTCTCGGGGTTCATGGTGGTTTCCCACAGCTGTTCGGGGTTCATCTCGCCGAGACCTTTGTAGCGCTGTGTGTGCAGGGCCTTGTCGTCGCCGTTGCCTGCCACAAACTTGTCGATGAATGCCTGGCGCTGCTGCTCTGTATAGCAGTACTCGGAGTTTTTCTTGTAAGTGCACTTGTAAAGGGGCGGTGTGGCAATGTAAAGGTGGCCTCCCTGTATTACCTGCGGCATGAAGCGGTAGAAGAGGGTCATGATGAGAGTGTCGATGTGGGAGCCGTCGACATCGGCGTCGGTCATGATAATGATCTTGTCGTAGCGCAGCTTGTCGATATTGGCTTCGCGGTCGCCCTCGCCGTCAACGCCGAAGCGTACGCCGATAGACTGTATGATGTTCATTACCGACTCGGCCTCGAACACCCTGTGCCACTGAACTTTCTCCACGTTAAGAATCTTGCCGCGCAGTGGCAGGATGGCCTGGAAGTGGCGGTCGCGGCCCTGCTTGGCCGAGCCGCCGGCGGAGTCGCCCTCGACAAGGAATATCTCGCAGTCCTTAGGGTCTTTGTTCGAACAGTCGGCCAGTTTGCCGGGCAGTCCGCCGCCTGTCATGGGATTCTTGCGCTGTACGCTCTCGCGGGCCTTGCGCGCGGCGATGCGCGCCGTGGCAGCAAGCACCACCTTGTCGCAAATCATCTTGGCCTCTTTCGGGTGCTCCTCCAAGTAGTTGGCAAGGGCCTCGCCCACAGCCTGTTGCACGGCACCGGCTACTTCTGAGTTGCCGAGCTTGGTCTTGGTCTGGCCCTCGAACTGCGGCTCTGCCACCTTGATGCTGATGACAGCCGTAAGCCCCTCGCGGAAGTCCTCGGGGGCAATCTCTATCTTGGCCTTCTCTATCTGCTTGGAGATTTGCGGGTCGTTGTCAGCATATTTCTTCAGGGTACGGGTGAGGGCTGCGCGGAAACCGGCCAGATGGGTACCGCCCTCTATTGTGTTGATGTTGTTCACATACGAGTGTATGTTCTCGCTGTAGTCGGTGTTGTACATCACGGCCACCTCGATGGGTATGCCCTGCTTTTCTGTCTTCAGGTAGATGACGTCGTCAACCAGATGCGTGCGGTGGCGGTCAACGTAGCGCACAAACTCCTTCAGGCCGTCCTTGGCGTGGAACACTTCTTCCTTCTGCTTGCCGTCCTCGTCGGGGCGCAAGTCTTTCAGCGTGATGGTGATGCCGGCATTAAGGTAGGCCAGCTCGCGCATACGCTTGGCTATGGTGTCATACTTGTATTCAGTGGTGGTGAAGATGGTGGGGTCGGGCCAGAACTGCTGGCGGGTACCAGTGATGTCGGTGTCGCCCACAATCTTAACGTCGTAGAGTGGCTTGCCTTTCTCGTACTCCTGCTGGTAGATGTGTCCGTTGCGGAATACCTGCGACATCATGTGCGTTGACAGGGCGTTTACGCACGAGACGCCCACGCCGTGTAGTCCGCCGGACACCTTGTACGAACCTTTGTCGAATTTTCCGCCTGCGTGCAGGACGGTCATTACCACCTCAAGTGCCGACTTGTGCATCTTTTCGTGCTCGTCTACGGGAATGCCGCGGCCGTTGTCTTGCACTGTGATGGAGTTGTCCTCGTTGATGGTAACTTCTATGTGGGTACAATATCCGGCCATGGCCTCGTCGATGGAGTTGTCGACGGTCTCGTTTACCAGATGGTGGAGGCCCTTCTCACTAATGTCGCCTATATACATGGCCGGGCGCTTGCGCACGGCTTCCAGTCCTTCAAGCACTTGTATGTTGCTCGCGGAATAGTTGCTTTCTCCTTCGGAAATGTTCCGAACGTCTTGCTCTTGGTTCACTTGTTCTTCTGTCATTTTCAGTCTTTTCGCAATTTGGATGCAAAATTACTAAATTTCTGCGACTTTAGGGGAATTTATTTGCTAAAAAACCACAAAAAATCCTCTCTTTCCTTTTCCGTCACGGTGCTTTGTGGCCAGCAGGTGTCCTTTCCACTGGAAAGAATACATCTGCCATGCTCTCGCGTTGTTGGAAAACTCTACTAAATTATTCGTTATGGTGGTTATGTGTCACTTATTTGAAAATTTCTTATAAAAGATTTGTTCGTTTCCACGGAAATCTTTACCTTTGCGCATGTAAAAGACAGATAAAAATCTATTACTATCATAAAAAACACATTTGCGGCCTGCCTCGTATTGTAACGCGACAGGCCGCCGTAAGTTTCTATTGGAAATAAATTGCTGTTGGGCCTTTATTGTATGCTACCTCACCACGTATTTCCTCCCGTTGCGTATGTAGATGCCTTTCTGCGGAGCCGTCACGCTGCGGCCTTGCAGGTCGAATGTCTTGTCGGCAAACTGGCCGCTGTGGTTATTGCCGCTGAAGGTGATGGCATCGATGCCTAAAGGAAAGCTTCCTACTGTCAGCTCCTTTTGGTAAAGTGCCTGGGCCTCTTCTGCGGTCAACGGACGGTTGTAAACCAATAGCTCGTCGAACAGGGCATTGGCGGAACCCCAGAATGAGCCGAAGCCGAGGTACATGTCGGACGACTGCTGTATATGGTCTGTTATGAGGTTGTAGTCATACGCCTGCGCACTCGTAATGGTGGTGCCGTTGATTTCTCCGTTGCATGTGCTTATGGCTTTCTGCGTTCCGTCGACGTAGATGGTGAACCCGTCCTTCCTCGACAGCGTAATGGTGATGAAGTTCCACGTGTCGAAGTTCAGGTTCTTTGTGGTGACGGCGCTGCTGTGGTTCAGGTCAATCCAGTTGCCGGACATGGAGTTGTAGCCTATATACGTGTTGCCGGTCATGAAGATGCGGGCGGTGGTTTGCGGATTGAAGAACGAGAAAAGTGCATCCCAGAGGTTCTCTGTTGCTACGTTCACCCACATGGCAATGGTCATGCCGTCGCTGAGCGTTGTTCCGTAGAGCGGGTTGGGCATCTTGGCGTAGCTGGTGTTCTTTTCTGCTCCGAAGTTGGTGTGCAGCACCATGCTGTTGCGCGAGGCGGCGTTTTGCAGCTTTGGTGCGGTGTTGGTGCCCTCTTTGCCCAAGGTGGCCGTCTGTGCGCTGTTCAGCTGGTTGGCAATGGGTGTGGCTTCGAAGTTGTAGTAGGCACAGAGGCCGCTGTTGATGTCGCTCGTTTGCGACTCTTCCGGCAGTGCCTCTTCGCGGTAGCCCCATACCGTCACGCCTACCTTCGACATTGCCGTGAAAGCCGACACCTTGTCGTTTTTAGGCTCCATCATCTGCTCAACCATGACTCCCTTATACTCCACTCCGCCCAGTGTCAGTGTGAAGTAGGATGTTCCGCTTTCAGCTTTCCAGCGTCCGCTCATTGCTCCTGTCACGCTTCCGTCTCTGTTCAGCTGCACTTGCACGGGCGTGGCCAGTTCTTTGTTCGTGTGGTTCAGTCCATACTTGTGCACAAGCAGCTTGTACTTGCCGGGAATGTTGTTGTCGGCCACCTGCTGTGTTGACGGTATGTCGGCACTGGTCACTGTCTCGCCGGTATATTCGAACGGAGCAGCAACAAGCCATCCGTCGGAATTCTGGAACACCTGGTGCACACGCACCTGATGGCCTTCGCCGAGGTTCTGGAAGCGGGTGTGATAGACAAGGTATGTGCGACCGTCCTCGGCGGCTATTATCGAGTTGTGGCCTTGCGAACGCTCGCTGTTGTTGCCCACTGCCACATTGCCCCACTCTCCGTAGGCTCCGAAGATGTTGACGCCGCGGTTGTCGGAGCTTGGGCCGTAGTTCATTACGTAACGGGTATAGATGGCACTGACGCCGTTGGCATCCTTATACGGTCCGTCGGGCTTGTCTGAGCGGAACACGCGCATCTGGTAGCCTTCGGCAGCGCTGAAGCCGCCGTTGGAAATAAATAAGAAGTAGTGGTTGCCTATATGCTCAATATAGGAGCCTTCGCCGGAGACATAGTAGCCGCCGGCAATCTTCTTGCCGTAGTAAGGGTCGCTGGTTACACCTTCGCCCGACCCTGTCACTGGGTAGGTGGCGTCGTAGTCGCGAAGGCCGTTGTTGGCGTTCAGCTTCAGCATCCAGATGCCGCCGCTCCACGAGCCGTAGCTCATCCACAGCTGTCCTTCCTCGTCGAAGAACACGCAGGGGTCAATGCAGTGCGGCAGGTAGCTGCCCCATTTGTTGCCACGGTTGTATCTCGCCGGCAGCGATGCCTGAGTGCCTATTACCAGCTCCAGGTCGGTGTTCTTGTAGCTCAAGGCTGACAGGGAGTTCATGTTGAATCCAGAGTAGACCACCGGCCCCTGGTAAACGTAGGGACCGTTGACGCGGTCGGCGGTGAGCAGGATAATGCTTGAGTTCCACTTGAAGCCGTTAATGCTGAGATACATGCACCACTTGCCCATCACCTTATTATATATAACGTCGGGTGCCCACATGTTGCCGTCAATGTTCCACTTGCTGCCGTCGCTGCTTTCGGCAATGGCGGCCGACCAGGCGTGTGCGTCGAAGTTGCCGAAGCTAACCTCATTGCCGCCCTTGGTTATGGTCTTTGTCATGTTCTTCTTGAAGGCAACGCTGTTCTGGGCATTGCGGTTGCTCAGCGAGCCGTTGTCGTTGGCCAAACCCCACGGCGCTGTGCCCGAATACCAGTTCATAAGGTCGGAGGTGCGCGCGAATCCGCGATGGGAACCGAAAATATAGTAGTCGCCCGTGGAAGAGTCGTATACAATCGACGGGTCGTGCACTGTCACGCGCGTCATCTTGTATGCGCTGGCACTTGTGGCTGTTATTGCCGAAATGATTATGACAGAAAGCAGCTGCAGTATGTTTCTTTTCATTCTTCTGATTGGTTTTAGTGAGTTTTGCTTAGTCTTCATTCTGACTATGATGCTCTTTTCTGTTGCAAAGTTAGCAATTATTGCTGTAATTGCCAAGTCGTTGGCTGCAAATTGCGATTTTTTTAACACTTGTGATGCTTTTTGTAAAGATTGTGAAACATAGAGTGAACGTTTTCACGCATTATTTTTGTACCTTTGCCAACTGAAAATAATGAAAATAATTAAAAACAAACCAGAAACTATGGAAAATAATGAGACAAAAGGCTTTTACAAGCTTTCATGGCTACAGCGCATAGGCTTCGGTTCCGGCGACTTGGCCCAGAACCTTATCTATCAGACGATATGCATGTACCTGCTGTTCTTCTACACCGACATTTACGGCCTCAACCCGGGCGTGGCCGCCACAATGTTCCTCGTCGTGCGTCTTGTGGACGTGCTGTGGGACCCCTTGGTGGGTACTTATGTAGACAAGCACAACCCGCGCTGGGGTAAATACCGTAGCTATCTGGTTTTGGCTGGCATACCGCTTACAGTCCTGGCAATACTCTGCTTCTGGAACGGCATGGAGGGGCAGACCGACACCGTAAAGCTGATATATGCCTACGTCACATACGTGGGGCTGTCTATGCTCTATACCTTGATTAATGTGCCCTACGGCGCACTCAACTCCTCGCTCACCCGCGACACCGACGAAATCACCATACTCACCTCCGTGCGCATGTTCATGGCCAACGTCGGAGGCCTCTGCGTGTCGGCCGGCGTGCCCATACTTGTGGCCATCCTCGCTGCCGCCAAGGATCTGCCTACGGAGATGGCACTCTTCATGGGCCTTGGCTCGCTGCCCTCGTTCATCTTCATGCCACTTGTTCCTGCCATCAAGCGCAAGGTGGGCAAGAAAAACATGTTCTACATCTTCCTTACCGTGGCCATCGTGGGTATGATGATGCTCTACGTCATCAGCAAGATGGGACCTGTGAAGGAGAATATCACCCTCGTCTACATTGCACAGTTCATCAAGTCTACAGGCGTCATCGTTGCCACCGGTTACATGTGGGCTCTCATTCCCGAGGTGATTTCCTTCGCCGAGTTCACAAGCGGGAAGCGCATAGCTGGCATCGTCAATGCGCTCACGGGCATCTTCTACAAAGCAGGAATGGCTCTCGGAGGAGTGGTGCCAGGAGCGGTGCTCGCATGGACAGGCTATCAGGCTACGGCAGAGCAGGCAAGCACACTGCCGACTAACTCCAACGCATGGTTCTATACCATGCTCATCTACGCCCTCGTGGGTCTTGCACTCCTCATCTTCTGCTTCACACAGACCAAGGAGCGCGTGGTGATGGACGAGAGCGAGACCAAGAACGTGAAGGTCAGCGACCTCTGGACAGAGTTCTTCCACAACCGCCCGCTGCGCGTAGTGGCCCTCTTCTTTATCACTGCCTTCGCCATGATGTCGGTGGGTAACGCTGCCGGTGCATACTTCATGAACGACCTTGAGCAGCAGACACCGATGGCTCAGGAGGGCATACGCTGGTTGGTGTGCATAATTCCCGCACTGTTGCTCCTCCTCGCCATGTTCATCATCTCGAAGTACGAGCTTACCGACGAGGTTATCGACGACATCAACATGAAAATTGAAGACCGCAGCAAGAATGAAAAAAATCTTTAAGCATTTATTCTTGGCGGCTATGCTGCTTTCTGTTGCCCCGGCTTCGACAGAGGCGCAGGGCTTGAAGGATGCCGTGGGCAAGTACTGCCTTATAGGCGCAGCCATCAACCAGTGGCAGAGCGACGGACAGGTGCCTGAGGCTGATGCCATCACCGACAGGCACTTCAACTGCGCCGTGGCAGAGAACTGCATGAAGCCGGAGACACTGGCCCCGGCAGAGGGCATCTTCGACTTCCGCGTGGCCGACAAGTTCGTGAGCTACTGCCAGCAGCATAGCCTGAAGGTCATAGGCCACTGCCTGGTATGGCACTCACAGGCCCCCGACTGGTGGTTCACCAACGGATACTGCGCCGCACCGGCATCTAAGGAGGTGGTAAGGGAAAGGCTCATAAAGCATGTGAAAACCGTGGTGGGACACTTCAGGGGACTGGTGCACGGATGGGACGTGGTGAACGAGGCCATCGAGGACGACGGCTCCTTCCGCAAGTCGCCATACTACAACCTGCTGGGCGAGGAGTTCATAGAGATAGCATTCCGTACTGCCCACGAGGCCGACCCCGACGCCGAACTCTACTATAACGACTACTCCATGGCTAAGCCGGCCAAGCGGGAGGCCGTCTGCCGGCTTGTCAAAAATCTCAAGGCAAAGGGGCTGCGTATCGACGGAGTGGGGATGCAGAGCCATAACGGCATGGACTATCCAAACCTCGACGAGTACGAGAAGTCCATCGATGCATTCGCTGCTGCCGGCGTCAAGGTGATGATTACAGAGCTTGACCTTAACGTGCTGCCCAACCCTGAGGGCTTTGGCGGGGCCGACATCAACCAGAGCTTCGAACTCAAGCAGAAGTATAACCCTTACGCCGACGGTCTGCCCAAGGACAAGGCCAAGGAGATTGAGAAGCGATGGATGCAGTTCTTCGACATCTACTATCGCCACCGCGCACAGATTTCACGCATCAACCTCTGGGGCGTCAGCGACGGAGGCTCGTGGCTCAACGGATGGCCCATCAAGGGGCGCACCAACTATCCACTGCTCTTCGACCGACATTATCAGGCCAAGCCCGTGGTCGAGCAGATTGTCAGGCTATATCAAGACTGACAATAAGGGCTTGGCGAAAAAAAAGACTCAAAACCTCAAAAACTATAATGACAATGAAACCAAGGTATCTTTTCCCTAACGACTACATGGCCGATCCTGCCGCACACGTGTTTAACGGTAAGCTCTATGTCTATCCATCACACGACCGCGAGGGCGGCACTGCCTTCGACGACGACGGCGGACACTTCCAGATGCGCGACTACCACGTGCTCTCCTTCGACAACGTTGAGACCGACCCCGCAACCGACCACGGCGTGATACTCGACCAGGACCAGGTGGCGTGGGTGCAGAGCCAGATGTGGGACAGCGACGTGGTGGAGAAAGACGGCAAGTACTACCTCGTGTTCTCTGCCAAGGACTACAACGGCGAGTTCCACCTCGGCGTAGCCATTGCCGACCGTCCCGAAGGCCCGTTCATCCCGCAGGAGCATCCCATCCGTGGCGCATATAGCATAGACCCCTGCGTGTTCAAGGACGACGACGGCAAGATATACTGCTACTACGGCGGACTGTGGGGCGGACAGCTGCAGTGGCACCAGCCGCTGAGCGCTCCTTTTGTGCCTAAGGCACAGCCCGACACTGAGCCGGCCCCCGACGGATATGTTGACATCGGCCATGCCTCTGACAAGAAGACACAGCTCTATGCTCCTGCCGACGCTCCAGCACTGCCCAGCTTCGTGGCGCTCATGAGCGACGATGTGCTGCAGTTCACAGAGGCTCCGCGCCCTGTCGTCATCTTAGGCAGCGACGGACAGCCGTTGAAGGCCAGCGATCCGCACCGCTTCTTCGAGGCATCGTGGATGCACAAGTACAACGGCAAGTACTACTTCTCCTACTCCACCGGCGACAGCCACTTCCTCTGCTATGCCATCGGCGACAACCCCTACGGCCCCTTCACATACCAGGGCGTAATACTTGAGCCGGTAGTAGGCTGGACAACTCACCATTGCATTGTTGAGTATCGTGGACAGTGGTATCTGCTCTATCACGACTGTGTGCCCTCTAACGATGTCACACACCTGCGCTCACTCAAGGTGCAGCGCCTGTTCTACAATGCCGACGGCACCATACAGACCGTGGTCAACGAATAACAACTCTCTCCTCTTCAAACCTTTGTTATATTTTTAAACGTTTCCGACTCTGTGACCATCGACAGGCAATCACTGATTCGTAACTATTACGAGAACCACCGCGACGAGCTGCTACACTTTGTAGGCAGCCGTCTCGGTGGCATATCTTCTGCCGAAGACGTAGTGCAGGATGTGTTTGTGCGCCTGCTCACCACCGACAAGCTTATCAGCGAGGTGACGCTCCCGGCACTTGTCTACACCATAGCCCGCCGGCTGGTCATCGACCTGCGACGGCGCCACTTCTTCCGCTGCGAGTTCGAGCAGTATTTCGCTGCCGTGGCATCCATGGAATCGTCGGGAGAGTCCGTCATCTACGGGCGCGACCTCGTCAGGCGTGTGGAGCACTGCATAAGCTGCCTGCCGGAGAAATGCCGCGTGGTCTACAGCCTCCACCTTTTCCAGGGCATGAAGGTTGGTGAAATATCAAAGCAGCTTGGAGAGGGATATAAGTCGGTGGAACAGCGGTTAGGCCTGGCACGCAAAGAGGTACGCCGCAGACTTGCAGCAGGATAAGTGCCACCACTCATGGTTTAGGGGCGTGGTAAGAGCTGTCCCGGAAGTCTGCCATCAACGGTTTCCAAACAAGTTGTCCAGCACAACAGACTGGTTGACAATGCTGGCATGTTCTCCCCGTGCAATGCCCATCGTCGTAACCATCACCAGTTGAATGCTATGCGTCTTGTTGTGCATCTTGCTTTCCGCAAAGGCTTCAATCTTATTCAGTAAAACATCTTCGTCTGTTTTCGTTATGGCGTATTTTCCGCCAGTGAATTTCATTTCGCAGAGATAGTCTGTCCTGTCAGCCTTACTTTCTATGAGCAAGTCAATCTGAGCCCCCCTCCCGTCGGGGCTCTTCCCGTTCCAACAATAATTCCGGTCGATGGAGGCTATACGCAAGGCATCTTGGATTTGGGGCAAGTGTTCAACGCAAAGCAGTTCAAAAGTGTCTCCTGCCCAAGTGTAGAAAATGGGAGTGCCATGAATAGAATTCCATATCCCTTTCTTCGCCTGTTTGCCCTGTATGAAACGCAAATAGAACAGCGAAAAGAAATCTTTCAGCTGATAGACAGTCTCCACACGCTCCTTGCCATAGCGTGGATATGTCCTTATGATGCCAGACTCTATGAGGTTTTCGAGCAACTTGGTCAGCGTTCCGCCACTTTTGATGTCTATCGCTGTACTAATCTCCTTCTGGGTCATACCATAGAATTGTTTTCCCAGCTCTTTGACTATATCCACATACCGTTCCTTACTGGCATAAAGGCCGGCATACACATCTACAAACTCCTGATGTATCTTTTCGTCTGCAAAGAAAATACGGTCTATATTCTCCGTAATGGTCTGGCTGTTGCGTAACTTGTCGAGATAAAAAGGAATGCCGCCCAATGCCATGTAGCTGATACACATCTCGTATGGGGAAAGGCGGAAACCGTTTCGTCGGTAGTACTTCTGACATTCGGCCAGTGTGAAAGGCAAAAGCTTGATGGTTTCCGTGAGTCGTCCGTGCAGCCCTCCGTAATCGCGTATCACATTGTCAAGCATCCAGCTCGTGGCAGAGCCGCATACCACCAAAATGATATTCCTCTGACTGTCTGCCCATGAGTTCCAAAAATAGCCAAGTTCTGAAATAAGCTCGGATGACTGAGGACCGGCTAACCAAGGCAACTCATCGATAAGAATCACCTTACGGCGGGAGCGTATGCCTTCAAGCAACCTGCGCAGAAGAACGAAAGCTTCACGCCAGCATGTGGGTCTTTCTGCCGTGGGAGTGTTCAGCCCTGACAATAATAGTGAATCGTAGAAATGATCCAACTGGAGCTTTCGGTATGTCTCGTAATTCTTGTCACCGTCCTTTAAGTATGTTCCGACGGCAGAAAAAACAATCTTGCTGCCATACACTTCACTTACCAGATATGACTTGCCAATGCGTCGGCGCCCATAGATGGCGACAAACTCGGATTTCTTCGATTTATACAGGCGTTCGAGAGCGGATATCTCCACCTCTCTGCCAATGATAGTGGGGTATTTCATGACAAATTGTTGTTATTGTTCTGCAAAAGTACAATTTTTATTCCGGAATCATGCAACCATAACTTAAAAATCAGCGAAAACGAGAAAAAATCTTCGATTTTCGCTGATTTTTAGACAAGGAAAGGCCTCGCCTCAGCACTCCATGAATATTCTCTTCAGCGAACAACATAAAATTAGTCGCCTACGGCGAGAAGGTTTAGCTCGACGGCCGAAGGGAAAGTCAAATCTTACAAATCTATTCAAAATCTTCCAAATCTCTTATGGAAATATCTATTAATCGTAGGGACTTACTTTATGTATGTCCGCAAAACCGCATAGAATCGGACATACATAAAGTAAGTCCCTACTGAAAAACATATTTATAGAACATACCTTATTTCTTTTTGTAAGATTTGGTCAGATTTGTTCGATTTCTGCCCCGAAAGGGGCACTCATCTTGAGGGTGCCGAGCAGTTACTTATGGGCTTAACTGCGTTAATTCTCCAAAATCGTTTTGCTACGTCAGCATTATTTCGTAACTTTGCCCGCCGAACGAGAAGAAAACAGACAGGATGAAGAGAATTAAGATTCGCATGCCGGACGAGCTGCGGCCATTGGTGGCCGTGGTGTGCAACCTGTTGCTGGTCTATGTGGCATATTTCCTTGCTCGCGTGGCCTACCTTGCAGAAAACTACAGCTACTTTGCCGACAGCAACCTGACAGAAATCTTCAGCGGCGGCATGGTGTTCGACACGTCGGCAATCCTCGTCACCAACATACCATACATTGTGCTGGCCCTGTTGCCCCTGCCGTGGTGGTACACCCGCGGCTATCAGCTCACGGTGAAGAGCCTCTTCGCGGGCATAAACGCCGTGGCGGTGGCCACCAACCTCGCCGATGCCGTCTACTTCCGGTTCACCATGCGCCGCACCACTACCACCGTCTTCGGTGAGTTCTCAAACGAGGGCAACCTTTTTGGCATCTTAGGCACTGAGTTGGTAAGCCACTGGTATCTCGTGCTGCTCTTCGCCTTGATGGTGGCTGCTTTCTGGCTGCTGTACACCAACCCAAACACTGTGAGTGGAGACAAGCAGCTGCAGAGGAAGAGGCCTACGGCAGGAGTGTGGCTGCGAAGAGGCGTCGCCGGTCTGCTGTCGCTATCCGTAGTAGCACCGTTTGTGGTGGCTGGCATCAGGGGAGGCTTCACCACTGCTGTACGCCCCATCACCATTTCAAATGCCAACCAGTATGCCCGCCGCCCCACAGAGGCGGCCCTTGTGCTCAACACTCCCTTCTCGCTCTACCGCACCATCGGCAAGAGTGTTTTTCAGGTTCCTGCCTATTTTGACAGCGAGGAACAGTTGGAACAGATTTACTCGCCCGTACACAAGCCTCTTGACGCCCGTCACACGATGGCCGACAGCATTCACACTACGCCCAACGTGGTGGTGCTGATAGTAGAGAGCTTCGGTCGCGAATACATAGGAGCCTTGAACAGCACTTTGGAGAACGGCACCTATCGCGGCTACACACCCTTCACCGACTCGCTCATAGCCCGAAGCGTCACCTTCAGCCACAGCTACTGCAACGGTCGCAAGAGTATCGACGGCATGCCGTCGATATTGTCGGGCATCCCCATGTTCGTAGAGCCTTTCTTCCTTACGCCCGCCTCCATGAACCATGTCAGCGGACTGGCCTCGCTGCTTGGCTCCGAGGGCTATCAGACGGCGTTCTTCCACGGAGCGCAGCGCGGCTCCATGGGGTTCCAGGCCTTCGCACGCGCCACAGGCTTCGACAGCTACTATGGCCGCGAGGACTACGTGGCCGACAGTCGCTTCGGCGGCGATGCCGACTTCGACGGCACCTGGGCCATCTGGGACGAGCCTTTCCTCCAGTACTACTGCGCCAAGATGAGCGAGATGAAGCAGCCCTTCATGACCGCCATCTTCACAGCATCCAGCCACCACCCCTACGCCGTGCCTGAGAAGTACAGCAGCCGCTACCCTGAGGAGGGCATAGTCATTCACAAGTGCATACGATATACCGACATGGCCCTGGGCCGCTTCTTCCGCGAGGCTCGCCGCCAGCCGTGGTATAAGAACACGCTCTTCGTGCTTACCAGCGACCATACCAACCTCTCCGACCACGACTACTATCAGACCGACATCGGCGGGTTCTGCTCTCCAATAGTCTTCTTCGACCCTTCAGGCAAGCTGCTCGGAGAGCCGCGCATGGAGCAGAAGATAGCGCAGCAGATAGACATCTTGCCAACAGTGCTGGGGCTGCTCAACTATCGGAAGCCTTATCTCGCCTTCGGCATCGACCTGTTCAACACCCCGGCCGAGGAGACGTGGGCCGTGAACTATCTTAACGGCATCTACCAGTTTGTGGAAAAGGGACATGTGCTGCAGTTCGACGGACAGAAGACACGCGCCGTCTATTCCCTCAGCGACTCGCTCATGCAGCACAACCTTGTTGGCCGCTGTCAGGAACAGGCGTCAATGGAGCAGAAGCTGAAGGCCATAATACAGCAGTATATGGAGCGGATGACCACCGACAGGCTCCTGCCGTAGTATCACAGAATCTTACGGAAAAGAGTGTCGAACGTGCCGAAGCTATCGGCGGCTACTAGGGCCGCCATGTCCTTTACCCAGTAGAGCAGTGCATCGTGGTACATGGCAGCCACCAGGGTGAACGTGCTCGGCGGGCCTATGAGATAGTGGCAGTGGCTGAGCAGGCACAGGTCTTCGCCCGGCGAGCCGTCGGGGAAGGTCACGCAGTCTCCCAGCACGCGGACAAACAGCTCGCGGTTCATCTGAGGGTCATTGCCGCAGATGTAGACGCGGACGGGGCGGTCGCCATGCAGTGCCATGAAGCGCTTGGCAACGTCGGCATACTGCTCGTCGGTGTAGAGGAAGTCGCCATTATGCCACGTGGCATAGTCGCCACGGCGCAGGTGCAGACCTAAGCGCACCACGTCTTCGCTGCCTCTCTCAGCAACGGCCATCGCGCTGGCTACACGGCTTTCAATCTCGGCGTCGAAAGCGAAGAGGTCTGTAATCTCGGCCTTGTATTTCAGGAAGAGGTCATACCACCGGGCATACCATCCCTGGGCCACCACCCAGCGCCTGCTCATCAGCAGCTCCTCCTCGCGGCTGTAGTCGGCCCCGTCAACGTCGAAGCTCACCACGGGGAAGAAGCCCGCCTTGGCTCCGTACTTGGCCAGCAGATAGGTGGCGAAGTTATGGTGTGGGGTGTGACAGATGCGGAAATATCGGTACTTGTATGCAAAGCGCATCGACATGGTCTGCCGGCCATGCTCGCGCCCCCATGCATACAGGTGTCCGTATTGCAGCATGTTGTTGCACATCCGTCCCTTGTCTCTTACGAATATCATTTCACGTTGTTGTTGCGCTCTGCCGCTATCTCCCTTGGCAGCACCTTGCCGTCGACCACCACGAACCTGCGGTCGAACTCCTCGCGTGTGCGCTTCCACCGCTTGTGTGTCCACAGCCACAGCTCGGGCTGGTGGCGTATGGCGCTCTCCAGCTCGCGGAAGTATATGTCGGTAATCTCGTATTCGCTGGTTTCCTTAGGCTCGCGCGTGATGAGCCTCATGTCGGCCTCGTAGTAGCCGCGCCGCACGCGCCTCACGTCGGCGAAGAACACCGCATGGCCGGCACTGCGCGCTATGCGCTCGGTGCCTGTGAGCACGGGCGTGTCGTGGTGTAGGAACTGGCACCAGTGGTGTATGTTGTTCCAGAAGGGCACCTGGTCGGAGATGTAGCCAATGACCACGGGCTGCCCGTCGCGCCGGTAGGCTGTCAGGCGCCTCAGCGTCTCGGCCATTGGTATGCACACCGCCCCGAAGCGCTGGCGCACGCTGAGCAGCAGCTTGTCCATGTTCTTGTCCTCCATGGCGTGGTATATCTGCCCGCACTGGGCTTTCGGCGTCACCCACAGCGGCAGCGACGTCACCCACTCCCAGTTGAACGTGTGGCCTAAGTAAACGGCGCACGACTGCCCCTCGGCCACGCACTTGTCAATATCCTCGATGTTCTTGAACACCATGCGGCGCTTCATCTCGCTACGGCTCATGGTCATCAGCTTAACCGTCTCCACAAAGTAGTCGCAGAGCCGGTGGTAGAACCGCCGCTCTATTTCCTGCCGCTGGGAGTCGTCCAGCTCGGGCATTGCCGAGGCCATGTTGCTGCGCACAACCTTCACGCGATAGTGGAACACGCGGTAGAGCAGCACGTAGATAATGTCGCTGAAAATATAGTGTACGCGGAGTGGAAGCAGTGACAGCAGCCACCACAGGCCATAACTGATGTAGTATACCAATTTGCTCATTGCAGATAATTGTGATTCGTACTATTTGTCCTTTATCTTCAGCCAGCACAGCATGGGGTAGTGGTCGCTGATGTCGGTCTCTGCGTCCACCTCGCACCTCACCGGCTCAAAATCCTGCGAACAGAAGATGTGGTCGATGCGGAAGAAGAAACCCTTCTGCCTGAATGTCAGGCCGAGGCCGCGCCCGGCCTTCTCGAAGCAGTCGGTAAGCCCCCGGCTGATGATGTGGCGTGAGTAGGAGATGGGGGTGTCGTTGAAGTCGCCGCAGACAATGGTCGGGTACTGGCTGTGCTCGCTGATGTAGCGGTGGACGGCATCGGCAGCCGACGCCCTTATTACCGACGCACGTGTCAGCTTGCCTGCCAGCAGCATCGACTCCTCGCGCAAGGTGTCACTGCCCATCTCGCCCTTTATCAGATGCTTGTACTGCGCGCGGTCTTTGATGGTGAGATGCGTGGACTCCAAGTGGTTGTTCACTACGAGCAGTGTGTCGCTGCCCATCTTGAGATAGTAGGCCACCGACCCGTTAGCCTCCGACTTGTACTCTATCTGCTCACGCTTCACTATAGGAAACCGGCTGTGGATGCCCAGCCCGTTGGAGTATGACTTTGTCACCTTCAGGCACAGAGTGTCGTTGTATGGGTAGACAGTGGAGTATTTCTGCATCACGTAGCGCCGCCAGGTGTCATAGTCCTCCTGCAGGCACACAATGTCGGCATCCTGTGCTTCAAGGTATGCCAGCACCCGCTCGAAGCCGTCCTTGTACTTGAAGTTGCCGCCATAGCCGCACACGTTGTACGACACCACCTTTAGCATCTTGCCGCCGTCTTCCTTGGCAGCATTCATTGGCATATATATACTAATAGGTACGTACGCGAGCGCGAAACCTGCCAACGGCAGCCAGGCCATCTTCCATTTCAGTGTTACCCACAGCAGGAGGAAGGCCAGGTTGAGCAGAACAAACACAGGAAGCGCCATGCCCATGCATGCCAGCAACGGATAGTCGGCCGGAGAGAGACGGTCGGAGTAGCCGGAGACGAGCATAAGCAAGATTACGGCAATGTTGGCAGCAGCCGTCAGCCTGAGGGTAAGGGTCTTCAGAATCTTAAACATCTTTCATAAATAAGTAGGCCGGAAAACAACCTTACACCTCCTTGCTGGCCTCGAACAGCCGCTTCTTCTCGTCCTTAGTTAGGCTGTCGTAGCCGCTCTTGCGTATCTTGTCGAGTATGGCGTCAATCTCGTCCTGCCGCGCCTTCTTGCGGGCGTTGTAGTTCCAGTCGTCCTCGCGCGACCCACCACGCTCCTCGGTGGCCGTGCCCTGCGGAGCATTGCCCTTGCGGCGGTCGAAGCTGCGCTTAAGGTTGTCGAAGAACACCTGGCCGCTGGAGCGGTTGTAGCGCGAGTCGGGATGCTTGTTCCAATAGCGAATGAGAAGGAATCCGAAGAGCATGCCGCCAAGATGAGCCGTATGTGCAACATTGTCGCCCGACGACTGCATGGCCATGAACAGCTCTATAGCCACGTATCCTAACACGAACCACTTGGCCTTGATGGGCACGGGCAGGGGGAAGATGAATATCCGCTCGTTGGGAAAGGTCATGCCGAAGGCCAGCAATATGGCATAGACAGCACCAGAGGCTCCTATCGTGGTCCATCCGTTGAGCTGACCGGCATACTGGTGACCTATCATCATCAGCTCGCCGAACGACACATCAGGCGTCTGGCTGGCAATGGTAACATAGAACGAGCCTAACTGCGCCAGCTCTTGTGTCAGGCCAGCACCTATGCCGCAGAAAATGTAATAAAAAAGGAACTTCTTCCCTCCCCACACATTCTCTATCACCACGCCGAACATCCACAGCGCAAACATGTTGAAAAAGATGTGCGTCAGGTTGGCATGGAGAAAGAGGTAGGTCACAAGCTGCCAAAGGCGGAAATCGCTCGCCAAGAAAAAGTGAAGACCGCCTGTGTCGGCAAGGTCGATACCCCTCGTCTCGAGCACCCACGTGGCGATAAAAGCCAGCACGTTGATTGTCAGCAGATTTTTTGTGACAGCGGGCATGTTTTGGAACATATCGCAAATTTTTATTTTTCAGTTCAACAATTCTTCAATGCTTTTCCGGCACGCTATTGAGCACCGTTTCGGCTGCAAAATTACTAAAAATATCTCTTTCCACCCCCAAAACAGGGCACAAACAAAGAAATTTTCATTAAAAAAGTGATTTTTTCTGATTTTTTGTTGCTTTTCTGAATTCTTTAACCTATATTTGTGGCGCGAAACGTGATTTTTTTTAGTTTAACACTCAATATTTTACCAAAAAATTAAATTATGAACAAGACAGAATTAATCGACAAGATTGCTGCTGGTGCAGAAATCACCAAGGCTGACGCCAAGAAAGCTCTTGACGCTACCGTTGCTGCTATTAAGGACGCCCTCATCGCAGGCGACAAGGTTTCTCTCATTGGTTTCGGAACGTTCAGCGTCAGCGAGCGCCCCGCACGCGAGGGTATCAACCCCGCCACTAAGCAGAAAATCCAGATTGCTGCCAAGAAGGTGGCAAAGTTCAAGGCTGGCGCTGAGCTTGCAGAGGCTCTCTAAACCGCAACTTTGTAATAAAAAAGTCATCGTGCGGCTGCCTATGCGGGCAGCCGCACGCTTTCTTTATCCTAACTCCTGTTCGCTACGGGGACCTGCCTTCTCATTGACTCTAACCAGCATTTATTGTGGCTTTCGTCATCTAACCTTGGCCTGCGACTTGCCCTCCGAGTTACTTTAAAGGATTGACAAATAAGCCTCTCTTATGCGCTCAACACAAAAATGCCAACTATACAATCACAAAAAGCCAAAGCAAAATGCCACAAAAACCAAAAATCGCTTGGCGGTATCGATTATTTCTACTAACTTTGCACACAAAACGCAAGAATATCTAAACACTATATTATATGGGATATTTGAAACGAACAGCCGATGCCGTCCTGGAACAGCACCTTGAAGCCTTTGGCGCAGTCTTGATTGAAGGGCCAAAATGGTGTGGTAAAACCACTACTGCCGAGCAGGTGGCCAAGAGCGTTATAAAACTGCAAGATACTGATATGCGCGATGAGTATCTGGCCACTGCTGCCGCAAAACCTTCATTGTTGCTGAAGGGTGACACACCGCGTCTGATTGACGAGTGGCAGGATGCGCCGGTATTGTGGGATGCCGTGCGCACAACGGTCGACGACAGAGGAGGTATGCCTGGGCAATTCATCCTGACAGGTTCCAATACCGTGGATAAGACGAAGATTCATCATTCTGGCACAGGCCGTATATCCAAGTTGGCCATGCTGCCAATGAGTCTCTGGGAGTCGGGAGAATCGAATGGAAAGATATCGTTGACGGAACTGTTTAACAATCCCTGTCTGGATATTGACGGCATAACCTCTGACCTGACAGTGGAAGAACTCATTTTCTGCGGATGCAGAGGAGGATGGCCTGCCACGGTCAACATCAAAAGCGACAAGGCTAAGCTCCTCGTTGCACGCAATTACGTCAAGACCATTTGCTCTGAAGACATCAGCCGCGTGGATGGGGTGAAGCGCGATGAACTGCTTGCCCGCATGATTATTCGTGCATACGCCAGAAACATTTCTACACTGGCCAAGAAGACAACGCTTATCAAGGATGTGGCAGCATCGGGCGAAGTGTCTTGTTCAGAGCCTACCTTTGACGACTATGTAGAGGCATTGCGCAAACTCTTTGTGGTATGCGACCTTGATGCCTGGTGTCCTGCCATTAGAAGCAAGACGGCCATCCGCACTGGGCCAAAACGTGCATTTGTCGACCCGTCAATTGCTGTTGCCGCTTTGGGATTAACCCCTGAAGCCATGTTGAATCAGCTGAAGACTTTCGGCTTCCTTTTCGAGCAAATGTGTATTCGTGACTTCAAGGCCTACACCCTTGACTTTGAGAGCCACATCTCACACTATAGAGACCGCTATGGATTGGAGTCAGACCTCGTGCTACATCTTGGCGATGGCCGCTATGCCCTGATAGAATGTAAGCTCGGCAGTCGGGAGATTGAGGATGGCGCGACACACCTGGTGGAGTTGAAACGACTGATCAGAGAATACAACAAACAGGAGAAGCAAGTGCCTTTACGCGAACCTGATCTGATGATAGTGGTTACGGGGGGGAAGATGGCCTATACTCGCCCTGACGGAGTGAAAATTATTCCCTTAGGGTGTTTTAAGGATTGACGAATCGAGTTGGCAAAGCCGACAAAAGTTAGTTGGAAAGACTGTGAGTCTACTCGGCACCCTCAAGATGAGTGCCCCATCCGGGGCAGAAATCGAACAAATCTGACCAAAAATCTCTTTAGTAGGGACTTACTTTATGTATGTCCGATTCTATGCGGGTTTGCGGACATACATGAAGTAAGTCCCTACGATGTATGTCCGATTCTATGCGGTTTTGCGGACATACATAATGGACTCGCTACGCGCTTTGCTCGTCGAAGAAGTATAGTTTTATGAAATAGGGTGTCAGGGTGACAGAATGTCATGCCACAAAGCGTTTGCACCCTGTTTGAGGGTGACAGAGGGTGACAGGAGGGTGACATGTCTGTGGCAATGGACTTTACACACCAAGTGCCATTGGATTTCCGTAAAGTGGCACTTTAGCGCCGTAAAGTGGCACTTTAGCTCAGATAAGTGCCACTTAATTTCCAATCGACCACACCTGACGGGCTGTGTCATCATGTATGACACAATGTTTATGGCATACTTTTTGCTTGTTGCAAATTTTGGTAAAATCAAAAAAGTTGAACTAAAAATCTGTTAATCACATGAGAGGAATTATTAAAGTAAGGATGAACTATCTCTACCGCCATAAGCAGAGAGATAAGATGGTGACGCTGAACGAAATAGCCAAGTGGACGAAAGAAGGCAAGTACAAACGGCGCGTCGAAATCGTCAGAGGCACCGACATGATGCCACTCAAGGGAAGAATGGCCTACAGGCCGCTGGCTATCGATGACCTGCCGACGGTTATGCCTGCTTGCGGACTAACAACAGACAACCCAACGTCCGCGCTGAAGAAACATGGTGAGGACTATGCTTACACTGGACTGGTGCTACTGTCATTCCGCATCACCGATGGCGTGGATACGCTGGAAAGGCTGCGCCACGTGGTCAACCTGTGGGAGCAGACACTGATGTCGTTTGCAGGAACGAGCGGAAGGTCGCTGAAGGTGCTGACAGCCTATCGCCTGACAGGCGGTGGGCTACCTACAGACCCGGCGCAAACAGCTCTGTTCCAGCAGTATGCATACAAGCGGGCAGCGGACTTCGCCTTTGCGTCGACAGGAATCAAGCCCGAGGAGGTTGAGCACAACGGCAGCGAGAGCTTCCGTATGTCATACGATCCGGCAGTTTACTACCAGCCTGAAGCGCGTCCCGTTGAGATGGAGCAACCCACGGAGCCGCTGACGGAAATGTCGGTACTGCCCATAGAGACCAAGGAGGCAACGCTCGACACTAAGATACTGCCCGGCTACACCCGCCGAGAGATGGAGGCCACGATGTACAACTTCATCTACCGCAAACTGGCATACGGAGAGAAGCTGGACAAGGAAGTATATCTCGCCATTATTGCCACGGAGTGCAGGAATAGCGGCATTGACAAGGAGCTGGCCACGTCACTGACACTCGCAAATGGGGAGTTCTTCGGAAAGGAAGTTCTTGTGCGCTCTGCCTTCAATGCTGCCTACGAGAAGCACCCGTTGGGCATGCAGAACCCAGTAGAAACCACGCTCATGCACCAGCAGCTGTTGGAGGAGTTCCTGCGCCGACGCTACATGTTCCGAAAAAACTGCGTGACGGGCGACATAGAGTATCAGGAGAAACATCGCTACATGCTGCAGTGGAAACCGCTCACCGAGGAGGCACAGAACGGAATAAACAACGCTGCTATCAGGGAGGGTATCAAGGCATGGCCCAAAGACTTCGAACGCTACATCAATAATGACCACACAGAGAGGTACGACCCCGTGCGCCAATGGCTCGACGACCTGCCACAGTGGGACGGCCGCGACCGTCTTGGCGAAATGGCCGACCGCGTGCCGACGTCGGTGCCCGACTGGCGCGACAACTTCAAAATATGGATGCGCTCGATGGTTAGCCAGTGGCGCTCGGGCCGCGATGCCATGTACGGCGCACAGATGGTGCTGATGCTGGTGGGCGGACAGGGCACCCGCAAGTCTACCTTCATGCGCATGCTACTGCCAAAGGAGCTGATGCCTTTCTATATCGATCGCATTGACTTCACCAACAAGAAGGAGGCCCTGCGAGCGCTGAGCCGTTTCCTGCTCATCAACATCGACGAGTACGACCAGGTGTCGAAGGCACAGACTGCCTACCTCAAGCACCTTATCCAGCGCACCGACGTGAAGGAGCGCAAGCTCTACTCCACCACCTTCGAGCAGAGCCAGCGCTACGCCGCCTTCTGCGCCACCACCAACTCGCTGATGCCGCTGAAGGACGAGAGCGGCAGCCGCCGATACATGGTGGTAGAGGTCGACGGAACCATTGACACCGACACCCAAGGCGACAAGACCATAGATTACCGTCAGCTCTATGCCCAAATCGTCTACGAGATTGAGAACGGCGAGGAATATGCCTTCAAGGGCGAGCGCGAGCAGCTGATCATCAGCAGGAACGCCGACTACTATGAGCTGCCCAACGTCGTTAGCCTCTTCAACGACCATTTCCGCAAGCCAGAGAAGGGCGACATAGTATTTACGGTGAGTCCCACGGAAATCCTCAGCCTCATCAAGAGCGATCTGAAGGCAAACGTCGTGAATCAGTCAAACGCCACGCTCATAGGCAGTTACCTTCATAGGAACGGCTTTCAGAAAGGCAAAGGTGACAAGCGCCGCTGCTATCTCATAGCCCGCAAATCCTGACACCCTCCTGTCACCCTCTGTCACCCTCAAACAGGGTGCAAACCCTTTGCACATCGGCGTTCTGTCACCCTGACACCCTTTTTCTGAAAAATCTGCATAGCAAAAACAAATCTTTAACCACAGCCCAGACAACTTAAGACAATGGACGCTTTTCTACTGGATGGAATCTGTCTTGAGTTGCCAGGGTTGTGTTATTATTAATCCACTAACTTTTGTGTCGCGCAATAGCACCTTTCAGAAAAAAGTGATTGTTTTCTTACACTTTTTTGCCATTTTTCTTGCTCGTTTCATTTTTTTGTCTTATCTTTGCACCATCGCTCATTTGTTCTGTATGAGAATCAGCATGTCTGAAAGCTCTAAAGTCACGAGTGATCATATTTGTAAGAAAGACGTTTTCGAACGTCTGTCGTTGTGGAACACGAATCTCGCAAGTTCCGAAACCCACAGCAGGCAGATGACAACGAGGCGTCTGCGTGGTACGTTATATACCTTATTTATATACGTACTGGCGTGGGCTAAC
>JAFSKJ010000028.1 GCA_017449025.1 Prevotella sp.
TTCACCGGCAGCTATGTGCCCATGACCATCGACGAAGAGTGCCTGTTCCTTAGCGACGGCAAGTTCTGGTATTCCACAGGGAAGACAGCCATGAAAGGCTACCGCGCCTACTTCTACTTCCAGGATGTGCTGGCCGACTACTCTGGCAGCGCATCGTCGGCGCGCATATCTATGCGGTTCGACGACGGCACTACGACGGGTGTCGGCAGCATTGACAATGGAGAAACGGCAAGCGACAGTTACTACGACCTGCAGGGCCGGAAGATAGAGAAGCCCGTAAGGAAGGGCCTGTATATCCGCGGCGGAAAGAAAGTAGTGAAATAAAAGGAAGGAGGCAAAGACTATGAAGAAGACATACATACAGCCTACTATGGCTGAAGAGAGTGAGATGGAGATGGATGCAATGATTTGCAGCTCAAGGGGTGTGACGTCGGACAACGGCATTTCTTACGGTGGCATAGACGAGAATGGCGACAAGGTGCCGTCGGCACGCCGCAACTACGACTGGGACACCGAGGAGGATGAAGAGGAGTAGTAGGCCAAATCAGCCCCATTGTCTATATATCTGACTTGGAAAGATAGCGAAGAGTCTCCATCCAACATACGATGAGGGTGGTGAAAGCGAACAGCGGGCGAATCGTTAATCGGTTCGTCCGCTGATTAGTCAATCACGCAATCATGGGAACATGTTTTCAATGAGGCTTAAACCCCTAATACAATGGAGGGATCAATATTTAGTTTTTGGCTCAATTCTCTGCCGATTTTCAGCGAAGGCTCGCTCTTGCCATTCATGATCTCGCTCACTCTGGCCGTACTCAATCCCAGCATTTCAGCAAGCTTAGTCTGATTGATCCCCATTTCGTAGAGGCGTAATTTGATAACATCAATTAATGATGGCTTGCCAATAGGGTAATGCACATCCTCATACTCCTCGACCATATCTGAAATCATGTCGAGTTCCAGATAGTTTTTGTCGTCGGTAGGCGTCTCATCGTTTACCAACGGCAGCAGCTCTTCTATCCTTTCCAATGCTGCTCTATAGGCAGCTTCACTTTTTATCTGTGCCATAGCCTATATAACTAACGGTTATTTCACCGCTTTGCATCAGGGAGCGCGGGCGACCCCGCCCGCATATATGGCGGGCGAGGACGCCCGCGTTCCCTGATTGGACGCTGCAAATGTAATCATATTATTTAGAATTTCCAAATATTATTCGGAAAAAACTTAATCGCACAATCAGAACATCGAGGCCTCATCCGTAGAGTGGCACTCTACGGAGCTAAAGTGGCACTTTTCTGAAAATAAGTGCCACTCTACGGTCGTAAAGTGCCACTCTACGGATGAGGCATGTTTCACGCCTTTTTTTATGAGAAATTTTTCGTGCTGTGCGGTTGAACAGCAGTATGACCGCAACGCGGTCACCTCTAAATAACCGGGTGGTGCGAAGCACCCCCGAAGAAGCAGAGGGGAGGACAACGACCCTGAAGGGGTCGCCCTATACTGCTGCTGGGGCACTCTTTCAGAGTGCATTCTTAGTGTTCCTACTTCCACAGGTCCTTCGGACGCTGCGGTTACTGAGCGAAGACGCTTTCAGCATCATTTCAACCGCACAGGTCGAAATTTTTCCTCAAATTATTTGCGGATTACATAAATAATTCATATATTTGCAAACTGAAAGTCGAGAACTATAAGAAACAACCTAAAGTGTAGCCTAAGAAGCTTATGAAGTATGTTGTTCTGCCGTCGGGGCAGGCGGACAATCGCGAGGTGTCGTTCTTTCTGGCCATGGAGGAATACTTGGCACGGCGGATGGCTGACACAAAAGCCGACGACGACCTGTTCTTCACATGGCAGGTGGACAGCAGCGTTATCTTCGGGCGAAACCAGATGGTGGCCAGCGAGGTGAACATAGACTACTGCCGAAGCCACGGCATTAAGCTGTTCCGGCGGAAAAGCGGGGGTGGCTGTGTGTATGCCGACCGCTCAAACGTAATGCTCTCTTACATCACCCGCAACGAGCTGACAGCCGATGGCCTCAGGCAGGCCAAGAGCGTGGCCTTTACGTTCAACACGTTTATGGGCATGCTGCTCCTTGTGCTCAGGAAGATGGGCATCGAGGCCACGGGCACGAGCCATAACGACGTGATGATAGGCTCACGCAAGGTGAGCGGCACGGCCTTCTATCATCTTCCGGGAAGTAGTGTTGCGCATGCCACCATGCTTTATGACACCAACATGGAGCACATGCTTAACGCCATCACTCCCAAGCCGGAGAAGCTGCAAGCCAAAGGCATTCAGAGCGTGCGGCAGCGCATAACGCTGCTTAAGCATCACACCTCGCTCTCCCTGAACGAGTTCATGCAGTTGGTCAGGGATACGCTTTGCGACGGCGAGCAGCTTCTTACCACTGCCGATGTGGCTTGCATAGAACAGATGGAAAAGAGCTATCTCAGCGAGGAGTTCATAGGACGGATGTAAAAGAAAAGAAAGAGAAACCTATAACAACCTAAAACATACAAGATGAAACAAACATGTCTATACGGCAAACATGTGGCACTGGGTGCGCTGATGTCACCCTTTGCGGGCTTTGACATGCCCATACAGTATAGTAACATCACCGACGAGCATCAGGCCGTACGTACGGCCTGCGGAGTGTTCGACGTGTCGCACATGGGCGAGGTGACCGTTCGCGGCTGCGATGCCGAACGCTACGTGCAGCACATCTTCACCAACGACATTGCCGGTGCGCCCGTGGGTAAGATTTTCTACGGAATGATGTGCTACGACGATGGCGGCACCGTAGACGACCTGCTGGTCTACAAGATGGGAGAGCAGGACTTCTTCCTCGTCATCAACGCAGCCAACATAGACAAGGACTGGGAGTGGATGCAGAAGCAGGCTGGCGGCTTCGACATCGACCTGCAGAACGCTTCCGACATCTACGGGCAGATAGCCGTACAGGGACCGGAGGCGGAGAGCGTGGTGGAAGAGGTGCTGGGCTTGGACTGCAAGGGCCTGAAGTTCTATGAGGCCTGTTCCCTGCCTGGTGTCATACTCTCGCGCACAGGTTATACCGGTGAGGACGGTTTCGAGATATACGCCCCTCCAGCCGTCATCAACGACTATTGGGACCGGCTGATGGACAGCGGACGCTGCAAGCCCTGCGGCCTGGGATGCCGCGACACCCTACGCTTTGAGGTGGGCCTGCCACTCTATGGTGATGAACTGTCGGAGCAGATTTCGCCCATCATGGCCGGCTTGTCGGTTTTCGTCAAGCTCGACAAGCAGGAGTTTGTTGGCAAAGATGCGCTGGCACGACAGAAGGCCGACGGCGTGGCTCGCAAGGTTGTGGGCATTGAAATCCACGACAAGGCCATACCTCGCCACGGATATACCGTACTCACTCCAGAGGGCGAGCCTGTTGGCGAGGTGACCACGGGCTACCACACCATAAGCAGCGACAAGAGCGTGTGCATGGCTCTTGTAGACAGCCGCTATGCCAAGCTCGGCACTCCGCTTGCCGTGCAGATACGCAAGAAAGTGTTTGCCGGCGAGGTGGTGAAGAAGAAATTCTATGATAAGCATTATAAAAAGTAAGTATTATGGCAACAGTGAAAGAAGGACTCTATTACAGTGAGTCGCATGAGTATGTGAGAGTGGAAGGTGATTTCGGATTTATTGGAATCACCGATTATGCTCAGCACCAGCTGGGCAACGTGGTTTACGTCGACCTGCCCGAGGCAGATGACGAGGTAGAGGCCGGCGAGGAGTTTGGAGCCGTGGAGAGTGTCAAGGCTGCCAGCGACCTGAACTCACCCGTCAGCGGTACGGTGGTCGAGGTGAACGAGGCTTTGGAAGACCAGCCGGAGCTGCTCAACCAGGACCCTTGGGAGAACTGGATCATCAAGGTGGAGCTGAGCGACAAGAGTGAACTTGACAACCTGATGGATGCTGAGGCATACGAGGCTTTCTGCGCAAAATAGTGAAACAGGAAAAACGGAAACAACGTAAATGTACAAATACTTCCCCCACACAGAGGCCGACCTCAAGGCCATGATGGATGTCGTGGGCATAAGCAGCCTCGACGACCTGTATGCTGAGGTTCCTGCCGAAGTGCGCTTCCGCGGCGACTATCAGCTTCCGGAAGCCATGAGCGAGCTGGAGGTGCGCCAGCTCTTTGAGCAGCTTGGAGGGCAGAACCGCCAGCTGACATGCTTTGCCGGATATGGCGTTTATGACCACTATACGCCCGCCATAGTACCCCAGCTGCTGCAGCGCTCGGAGTTCCTTACGTCGTACACGCCATACCAGGCAGAGATTTCGCAGGGCACTCTCCACTATATTTTCGAGTATCAGTCAATGATGGCCGAGCTTACGGGTATGGACATATCCAATGCGTCGATGTACGATGGCACCACCGCCACTGCCGAGGCCATGATGATGGCAGTGGCAGCAGGCAAGAAACAGGGGCGGGTGCTCGTCTCTGGCACGGTCAACCCCATGACTCTCGGCGTGCTTCGCACTTATGCCCTGCACAGGGGCATCGACCTGGAGGTGCTGCCCGAGAGCGACGGTGTAACACTGCTTGCCGACGTGAAGTCGCGCCTTGCCGCCGGCGGCGTGGCAGGAGTGATAGTGCAGCAGCCCAACGTCTACGGCATCATTGAGGACTACACAGGTTTTGCCGATGCATGTCACGACAGCAAGGCCCTGTTCATCATGAACAGCGTGGCTGCCGACCTCGCCGTGCTTAAGACCCCAGGCGAGTGGGGAGCCGACATTGTCGTGGGCGACGGCCAGAGCCTTGGAATCCCCATGCAGTTCGGAGGCCCCTACGTGGGCTACCTATGCTGCACGGAGAAGCTCATACGCAAGATGCCCGGCCGCATTGTTGGTGCCACCAAGGACAACCGCGGCCAGCGTGCCTTCGTGCTCACGTTGCAGGCCCGTGAGCAGCACATCCGCAGACAGAAGGCCACGTCGAACATCTGCTCCAACCAGTCGCTGATGGCTCTTTTCGTTACTGTCTACATGGCCGTGATGGGGCGTCAGGGACTGAAGGAGGCAGCCATGCTGAGCCATGCAGGTGCCCACTATCTATGTGAGCGGCTGCTCTCCACAGGCCATTTCCGCCTGGCTTTCGACAAGCCGTTCTTCAATGAGTTCACCGTAAGCTACGACGGCGACGCATGCGCCCTGCAGCAGAAGTGCTTGGAGGCTGGCATAATGGCAGGAGTAAGGATAGACGGCAACAGGCTGGTGATTGCCGTCACAGAGCGACGCACAAAGGACGAGATCGACGGCCTTCTCTCATTAATCCAGTGAAATAACAGTAGCACACGTAATCCCCATCACTCCCAAATCCACCCAGCTATCAATGAACAACAAACTATACGGAAACCTGATATTCGAACTCTCGCAGCCTGGCCGCAAGGGCTACTCCCTGCCCAAGAACCGCTTCGGCAACTATGAGGTGCCGGCAGAGCTATGCCGCAAGGAAGAGGCAGCACTGCCGGAATGCGACGAGCTCACCGTGGTGCGCCACTATACCAACCTGTCGCACAACAACTTCGGCGTAGACGACGGCTTCTACCCCTTGGGGTCATGCACCATGAAGTACAACCCCAAGCTCAATGAGGAAGTGGCTGCACTGCCCCAGTTCCAGAATCTTCACCCCCTGCAGCCCGCCGCAACGGTAAAGGGCGCCACAGCAGTGATTGCCCTGACGGAGCGCGCACTATGCTCACTCACCGGCCTTGCCCACTTCACCTTCAAGCCCTTTGCGGGTGCCCACGGTGAGCTTACGGGGCTGATGGTCATAGACAACTACCACCGCAAGCGCGGCGACACTCTGCGCAAGAAGGTCATAGTGCCCGACTCCGCCCATGGCACCAATCCCGCCTCGGCTGCCGTCTGCGGACTGGAGGTGGTTGAGGTGAAATCCACAGCCGACGGCACTGTCGACATAGACGACCTGCGACGCATCTGCTCGTTGTGCGGCAACACCATTGCCGCCATGATGATGACAAATCCCAACACCTTGGGGCTTTTCGAGCGCCAGATACCAGAGATTGCCCGGCTCATCCACGACTGCGGAGGGCTGATGTACTACGACGGGGCCAACCTCAACCCCATGCTCGGCGCATGCCGGCCGGGCGACATGGGCTTCGACGTGATGCACATAAACCTGCACAAGACATTCTCTACGCCTCATGGCGGCGGCGGACCCGGCTCAGGCCCCGTAGGCGTGAGGGAGGGCCTGGACGACTGCTTCCCCGAAGTGTCGCCGTTCCATGGCAACTTCGCTGTCATCTTGCGCGCCTACGCTTATATCCTTTCCCTCGGGCGTGATTATATAAAAGAGGTGGGACCTTTGGCCACACTCAATGCCAACTACATAAAGGAGTCGCTGAAGGATGTCTACGAGCTGCCTATTGACGCATCGGCTGACACGGGAGAGAAGAGCATGGCACAGAGAGGACTGTGCAAGCATGAGTTCGTGTTCGACGGCCTTAAGGACAAGTCTACCGGCGTCACCACCATGGACGTGGCCAAGCGGCTGCTTGACTATGGCTACCACGCTCCCACCATATACTTCCCCTTGCTCTTCCATGAGAGCCTGATGATAGAACCCACCGAGAGTGAGTCGAAGGAGACCATCGACGGCTTCATACAGGTGATGAGGAAGATAGCCGAAGAGGCTAAGACAGACCCCGAGCTTGTGAAGACCGCCCCACACCTCACACCCATAGGCCGCGTCGACGACGTGCTGGCGGCCAAACATCCCATTGTAACCTACAAACAGCTTAAGAATGACACAGAGTGATTTGATTGTCATAGGCGCGGGGCCGGGAGGCTACCGGGCTGCTGAGCTTGCCGCAAAGGCCGGCATGAAAGTGGTTGTCTTCGAGGCGGCTGACGTTGGAGGCACCTGTCTCAACGAGGGCTGCATACCCACCAAGTGCTACGCACGGAATGCAGAGGTTGTAAGCCTGACAAGGGATTCGAACACCTTCGGCATTCATCACAACGGTTTCAACTTCCTGCTTGAGATGGCCAAGAGCCGCAAGGAAGAGGTGGTGAGGCAGCTGCGCAGTGGCATTGAGACACTGCTCTCCCATCCTAACATAACACTTGTGCGTGGCGAGGCACGATTCTTGGATGCCCACACCGTGTGTGCCGATGGTGCTGCAGCTTGCGAGACCCACTCCGCCCCCTACATCATTGTGGCCACAGGCTCCCAGCCTAAGAAGCTGCACCTCTCCCGCTGCGAGGGAGAGATACTCGACAGCGCCGACCTGCTTCAGTTAGAGCGCCTGCCGGAAAGCCTCTGCATAGTTGGCGCAGGAGTCATCGGGATGGAGTTTGCCAGCATCTTCAGCGCCTTTGGCACAAAGGTGACGGTGGTGGAGTTTCTTAAGGAGTGCCTGCCGGTATTGGACAGCGACATTGCCAAGCGACTGCGCAAGGTGCTGGAGAAACGGGGCGTGGAGTTCTGTATGCAGTGCGCCGTTAACGCCATCACCCCTGCCGTTACCTTCACCGACAAGAAAGGCCACCAACAGACCGTGGAAGCCGAGAAGGTGCTGATGGCTGTCGGACGGGCGCCCCGTGTGTCAGGCCACTTCAGCAACGCCGGCTTTGACTTCGACGAGCGCACAGGCATACATGTCGATGACCATTTTCAGACCACCGTGCACGGCATCTATGCCATCGGCGACTGCAATGGCCGCCAGATGCTTGCCCATGCAGCAGAGGCTCAGGCCAAAGTTGTAGTGGAGCATATCCTGCAGCAAAGGGATGGTGGCACTTCTCTCCCCCACCCTTCTCAACTCATCGTTCCCGCCGCCATCTTCACTGCGCCGGAGGCTGCCTGCGTAGGGCTGTCTGAGGACCAGCTGAAGCAGGAGGGCCGCGACTACGAATGCCGGAAGGCTTTCTATCGTGCCAACGGCAAGGCACTGGCCATGGGTGAGACCGAGGGCATGCTGAAGCTCTTCTCTAAGCCCGACGCAGGGCAGATAGTTGGATGTCATGCCTTCGGGGCGCACAGCGCCGACATGGTGCAGGAGGTGAGTGCGCTGATGTGCCGCCAGACCACCGTCGGCGAGCTGCGCCGGATGGTGCACATCCACCCTACTCTTTCCGAGATCCTCCTTGCTGCTGCCGAGCAGTAGCATTTTTGCAGCCAACATTATTATAATTTATGATTTAAGGAGATATGAAGGTACTATTGATTAACGGAAGTCCACGAGAGAACGGAAACACGTACATTGCTCTTAATGAAGTTGCAAAGACGCTGAATGGCGAAGGCGTAGAGACTCAGATTATCAGCATTGGCAAGCAGGCCGTGCAAGGCTGTATAGCCTGCGGCATGTGTGGAAGGAACGGTGCGAGATGTACATTCCGTGACGATTTATATTACAAGGTATGGAGAGCTGTCAAGGATGGCATCGACGGATTGGTGGTAGGTTCGCCAGTCTATTATGGCGGCCCCAATGGTTCGCTCTGTGCCTTGCTCGACCGTGTGTTCTACTCGCTGAGCAGAGAGCTGCGCTTCAAGCCTGCTGCCAGCGTAGTGGTATGTAGAAGGGGAGGCGCGTCGGCAGCATTCGACCGTCTGAACAAGTACTTCACGATGTCGAACATGCCACTGGTCAGCTCGCAGTACTGGAACATGGTCTATGGCCAGACACCAGGGCAGGCAGCACAGGATGAAGAGGGCCTTCAGACCATGCGGACACTTGGGCGCAACATGGCCTGGATGATTCGCAAACTAAATGTCAGTGAAGATGGGCATCCGGAGCTGGAGAGTCCCCTTAGAACTAACTTCATCAGATAGATAACGTCACGCATCACCTTGTCTATTATGCCTGCCAGTTCTTTGTGGTCCACATAGTAAACAGTGTCTCTTCGTCCTGCTCTTTTCTTTTTTACGCTTTGCCTCTGCTGCAAGCACCAGTCTGGAATTGCGTTCAGGTTCGTCATCCTCAAGGAATTCTCTCCTTCTCAAAACAGTGTACTTTGTTGACGATTATGAAGAAGAAGCCCGGGCTTGCATTATGCAGGTCGGGGCTTTGATTTGCATAAATACTTTTAAATCTGAGCACAAAAGTACTCATAAGTGCTGTAAAATTACTATCTTTGCAGAATATTTTCGACCGCACAGCACGAATATTTTGAGAAAAAATAAGGCATGCCGGAGCAACAACGGACATATATCGCCATCGACCTGAAGTCGTTTTACGCTTCAGTGGAATGTGTGGACAGGGGACTTGACCCGCTGACCACCAACCTCGTCGTGGCTGATGTATCAAGGACAGAGAAAACCATCTGCTTGGCCGTTTCCCCGTCGCTGAAAGCATACGGCATAGGTGGGCGTGCGCGACTGTTCGAGGTGGTTCAGAAAGCCCGTAAATTCGGATTCGACTATATAGCTGCACCGCCACGCATGGCTCACTACATAGAGGTGAGTACAAAGGTCTATCAGACTTATCTGAAATACATTGCTCCTGAAGATATACATGTCTATAGCATCGACGAGGTGTTCATGGATGTGACGGCCTATCTGCATACCTATAAGCTGACCGCCCACCAGTTGGCTATGAAGATGATTCGTGACGTGCTGGCTACTACAGGAATCACCGCAACAGCAGGAATCGGCACCAACATGTATCTGGCGAAGGTGGCGATGGATATTGTTGCAAAAAAGATGCCTGCCGACAAAGACGGTGTGCGTATAGCAGAATTGGATGAAATGTCGTATCGACGTGAGCTTTGGGACTATCGGCCTCTGACCAAGTTCTGGCGTGTAGGCAAGGGGACAGCCGAGAAACTGGCTATCTACGGTATTGACACGATGGGAAAAATTGCCCGTATGTCTGTTCAAAACGAAGGATTGCTATATAGGCTTTTTGGAGTGAATGCAGAGCTATTGATAGACCATGCCTGGGGCTGGGAACCGTGCACGATAGAGGCCGTTAAAGCCTACAGACCCGAGACCAACTCGTTCAGCAGCGGACAGGTGCTGCAGGAGCCATACACTTTCAAGAAAGCCCGTGTAGTGATACAAGAGATGGCAGAGGGAATGGCACTCGACCTCGTATCGAAGCGTCTGGTGACCCACCAGTTGGTGCTGACCGTAGGCTATGATGCGGAGTGTCTGACACGTCCTGAAATCCGCGAAAAGTATCATGGTGAGATTACCACCAACTATTATGGAAAGGCCGTGCCAAAGCATGCCCACGGCACATTCAACTTCGAGAAGCCTACATCTTCTTCATGCCTTATCATGGGCGGGGCTGCAGAGTTGTTTGACCGCTGCGTGAATCCTGATTTGTTGGTCCGTAGGCTGAACCTGACAACGAACAACGTGGTTTCAGAGGAATGGGTATCAGCACAGGATAATGCTCCCCAGCAACTTGACTTCTTCACCGACTACGAGGCTCTGGAAAAGCAGCGTCAGGAAGAGCAGGCCAAGCTTGACAAAGAGCGCAGGATGCAGGAGGCACAGTTGAAAATCAAGAAGCGTTTCGGCAAAAATGCCATCCTACGAGGCTTAAACTTCGAGGAGGGAGCCACAGCCAAGGAGCGCAACAAACAGATAGGAGGACATAAGGCATGACACATGATTACGACGATATTATCAATCTGCCACATTACGAGCCAAAGCATCATCCGAGGATGTCGATGTGGAACCGGGCAGCCCAGTTTGCCCCCTTTGCCGCTTTGACAGGCTATGATGCTGCCATCCAGAAAGCTGCCTGTTTGACGGATGACAATGGTAATGGCTGACATTTATCCCATCACCACATCAAGTACCATCAGAAGCACGAAGCCAATGGCAAATGACTTCCACTTGCCATTGCCTGCCGCACGCATAGGCATGGAGAAGCAGGGCGTGGATTACGCATTACCTTATCCAGGGCGATGCCCTGGGCTATATGTTCATTGGCCTTTCAGGCCGTTTTCAACCGCAGCACGAATCTTTTCGACCTGTGCGGTTGAACTGCAGTATGACCGCAAAGCGGTAACCTCTCAATGTCGGGCGGTGCAAAGCACCCCCAAGCCCCCTTGCCCCCTAAAGTGGGAGTTCCTGCAGAGTCTGTAGTCCCCCCCCTTTAGGGGGTTGGGGGGCTTATTAAAGACCATTGTCATACCTGTCACCCTCCTGTCACCCTCTGTCACCCTCAAACAGGGTGCAAACGCTTTGCAGTAGGACATTCTGTCACCCTGACACCCTATTTCATAAAAAA
>JAFSKJ010000029.1 GCA_017449025.1 Prevotella sp.
ACAAAAGGAATCAAGAGCAGAGCAGAGAAGGAGTGAAGGCTCAATCTCACTTAGGGTCTCATCCGGAGAGAGTAGTAGTTCCCTTATAACATTCCTTTACACTTGGACTACTCTTGTTCCATGGGTGCAAAGGTAAAAGACAAGGAACTGTGCGACATCAACCTGAGCATCCTGAACGACAGCCTCGTGGATGTCAACAAGTGGCTGGACGTGAACATGAGCAAGATTCTGGACGAGGATGATGACAAGGCGGAGAAGAAGGCTTCGCAGATGCTGGAGAAAGCCAGCAATATAGGACAGACGACCTTTATGGGAGGCATGACCTTTCTCCTTGTGGTATTCCTGCTGAACTTCGGCAATTCATGGCGGAGGGCGAAGGTGATGAAGCAACTGGAAGACGAATCTGAGAAACTGGCCAATGAAACCAGAAAGCTCGAAAGAGAATCGAAGATGCGACAGTTGGAATCCTTGAAATTGGCAGAGGAGTCCATGAAACTCTCAATAGAGGTAGAGAAGAATAGGAGAATGGTGGACGGACGCAGCAAGATGATGTACTCCATCGTCCACGATCTTCGCACTCCGCTTAGCATCATCATCGGCTACAACGACATGGAAGCCAAGACCCCGACAAAGAATGAGAAGTATATCAAGACCATCGAATTCTCAGCCAAACAACTGCGTAGTATGATAGACCAGTTGCTTGATTACTTCCGGCTGGAGAGTAATAAAGGTGTGCTAAAACCAAGAGACTTCAGTTTGATAGAGCTGTCGAACAGCCTGACAAGAGCATTCGACTGTATAGCTGAGGAAAAACGGATTGACTTTATAAAGCCGGAGCCGCAAAGGCTTATCCTTCATGGAGATTATGAGAAAACCTGTCATATCGCCATGAACTTGCTCGACAATGCTTTCAAGTTCACTAAGCAAGGCAGTGTCAAACTTGATATATCCTATGGTGATGGTACACTCGACATGATTGTCAGCGATACGGGCATCGGTATCCGGCCTGAAGACAAGAAACGTGTGTTCTCATCATTCACCCGTTTCCCGAACGCCGTAGCCACTGGCAAGGAAGGCTTTGGCATTGGGCTCTCAACAGTCAAAATGCTTGTTGACCTGATGGGGGGAAAGATTAGGTTTGATTCTTCTGAAGATGGGACAAGCTTCCATGTCAGTCTGCCTATTACGGTTGCTGAGATGAGGGACGAGCCATTGAACACGGAGGTGGTGAAAGCCTCTGACAAGAAAAAGCGCGTTCTTGTGGTCGATGACAGCAATGTATGGCTGCTGATGACGCAAGAGATTCTGGAACGTAACGGCTTTGAGTGTGATGTATGTGATGATACCGACAAGTTCTTCACCATGCTGCGTAGCGGGAACTACTCGCTCGTCATGCTCGACTTGCAGATGCCGGGCAAATCGGGACGTGAACTGCTTGACCTGATGCGCAAGTCCAAGGTGGCCAATAGTCAGACCGTCCCTGTCATCGTCTCTACATCGTCTGGCGAGGAAATGCGTGAGGAATTGCTCAATGCTGGATTCACTGAGTTTATCCCCAAGACTGCAGATGTGGACGCTATGGTCAACGTCATCAACGAGGTGATCGACAAGAGTACAAGGACCGTCACACCAGATTTTTCACGGCTCCGAAAGTCTGTAGCCGGATTCCTGATTGACGAGACGGAGGATGCCGTGGACGGGCTGCACGATGCTATGGACAATATGGACTTCGACGAGATGAACAAACTGGCGCATAGTCTGAAGAGCAGTTGGGTGCCATACCGTATAGGGGTACTGATTGACCCCGTGATGGAAATCGCGAAACAGAGGAATATGGGTGCTGCCAACCGTCTGGCAACCTATATGGCCGAGATTGACAAGATGGCGGAAATAGTCATCGCCAAGTGTAAGGAGATTCAGAGCAGCGAGGAATGAGCAAGGTGATTGTTGTTGATGATGTCAAGTCCTACTGCCAGGGAGTCTGTGAAAGGCTTGCGGACATGGGCATTGAGGCCGTCGGCTGCTATGACGTGAAGAAGGCGAAATGGCTCATAGAGCGTGCAGGGAAGAACGACGTACTGCTGGTTGACCTCATGCTGGAGGATGAAGACGGTACGAACGGCACCGACATTCTCAGATGGATGCGGGACAGAGGGTATCACCAGATGTTCTTCCTGATGACGGGTTACGGCTCCATGGAAAACTCCATCGAGACACTTGAATTAGGCGCGAAGAGCTATATCCCCAAGGAACAGATGGATGACAAGTTCTATGCCAGGATCAAGGAAATAATGCAGGAACAGGAACTTCGCGACAAACGTGACAGCCGACTGATGTACAGGCGTAGGAGTCCGCAGTTCGCATCTCTTTACAAGAGTTTGAAAAGCTATGCAAGAACCGACATCCGTCTGGTTGTTGTCGGAGAGAGCGGTACAGGCAGAGGGCATCTGGTGGAGGACTTGCTGGCCATGCAGGGACTGCATGATGGCGACTATGCCCATGTGCCATGCAAGGCTTTAGAAGAAATGGAGCATGTGGAGGAATACTTTTTCGGCCATCATAAGGGGTCGTTCCCGAGTGCCGTGAAATCTACGGACGGGATGTTGGAAATGGCCAATGACAGTTTTCTCTTCTTGGAAAATGTGGATGAGATGCCGCACAGCGTACAGAAGATGCTGACGGGAGTGCTGACGAACGGGGAATATGTACGCATCGGCAGTAACAGGAAGCGTCACGTCTCATTCAGGGTCGTTAGCACGTCTGCTATTGACCTCGAAGTTCTGGTACGAAGAGGCAAGATGTCGCAGGAGTTCTTTGACCTTATCTGTGAGGACGTAATTCATGTGCCATCACTGCGTGAGACAGCAACAGATATTGTCCCGATGGCGACATTCTTCATGGAAAGTTTTGACAAGGACAGGAAACTTTCAAAGGAGGCGGCAAGCAAGCTTGAGATGTACACTTGGCCAGGAAATGTGCGTGAACTGGTGAAGGTGATAACCGCTGCCATTAAGAAATACAATGGCGACACTATCCTGCCGGAGCACCTTTCCATAGCCGCTGACCCTGCAACTGACTCCGCCCAATCTTTGAAGTTGCACGGAGAGGAAGAAGAGAAGGAGAGAATCATCAAGGCTCTTGTATCGTTTGGCTATAACAGGGAGAAGTCTGCCGATGCACTTGGCATCAGCAGGCGGAACCTGTTCAAGCGCATCAAATACTTCGGTATTGAAGTCCCTGAAAGAGGCAGACATTGAGGTCTGATATTTGTGCAAGTTTTGGCAAATTTGGGGACTTTGGGCAAATTTTGCCCAAACTTTTGGGGCATCTCTAAGCCACTTTTTTATTAACATACTTTAATTGCATTCGTTTTCAGGCAGTTAGACGTTGACTGTCAGAAAACGGGTTCTTTTTGCTTGCACCCATGCCTATGTTACAAGTGCGATCGCAAATAAACGCATTTAGTAACAAGTAAAAAGTAGTAAGCAATGACATACAACATATTGACGGACACGGACTTCTTCCGTGACTTGGAAAGCGGTAATGCCGAGAACATCCGCACAGACTATGACAGTTTCATCGGTCTTGTGGTGGAACAGTGCGAGAATGCGGTCAGCAAGGTGGAACTGAGTATCATGCTCACTTATACGGAGGTAGAATTGATACCATATCTGGGACTGCAGAAGTATGCGGACAAGGCATCGGAGTTTCTAAAGCAGATGCAGCAGATGGCCGACGAACTGGTGAAAGCCAAAGGTAACACCGACTCTGGACTGAAATGGACGGGCAAGGTCATCGACCTGGTGGAACTGGTCTATGCCTTCAACGAAGTGGGGTGCATCAACGACGGTGAAATCAAGAAGCAGGACTTGCTGAATGCTGTTTTCAAGATTTTCGGCATGAAGCCTGTTGACTACTTCCGTAAGTATGTTGACATCAAAGGCCGCTATGAGTATAGCAGTGCCACCTTCTTCCTCGACGACATGAGTGAGAAACTGAAACTGCGCATCAAGGAGGACAGGCGGAAGTCGAGGGAGCGCGAACAAAACAGATAATTTCGTCTTTCATTATTTCTTTTTTTGTTTGGTTGGTTCGGGTGTGATACGTGATGTACCGCACCCGATTTTTCGATGTCAGAAAGGCATTGGATCTTCGCCGTTATAATCCATCTCGCTGAGGTCTGGCTCAGATACTTGATAGTGGGTTTGGGATGGCTGTTCTCTCTGCATCCTTGCCCATTCTATGTTTTGCTCCATTGTTAGCCGCATCTGCTCTATAGTTGAATCTGAGGGCAACTTGTATTTTTCGTCTAAGGCTTGATAGGCATAGAGGTTGGCAATCTCCACCCTCCGGCGGTCGTACTCGTAGTCATGGAAGAAATCATTTCGGTCAATGGACTTGAATTCGTGACTGCCGTTGATAGTTTTCTCAACCTGTTCGTTCCACCGCTCGAACTGCTGTACAACGTTGTCTTTCTCCAATTTCAGCAGATAGTAGATGGCGAGATTGACCTCACGGAAGTTGGCTGGTGTAATCACATTGTTGTAACGGCCTTCTCCGACTCGTTCGAGTCTCGGCATGAAGGTGTCGGCAAAGCAACTGTCGTGTATGATGCCGAAAAGTGTGTTGCGGGCTTCATCGTCGGAGATGGTGCGGCCTGTATGCCACAGCACGGCAAGATAGTCCCTCTTTGAGAGTTTGGCACGGTCGATGGTGTAATCTTTATCCTTGGCAAGTCGCAGACAGATGAAAAAGTAGTCTCGCTCGTCGGTAAACTCTTCGATATGCTCTTTGATGTATTCCAGGGGGAAGTAGCGGATGACCGACCATGAGCACTTGTCTTCGTGGTAAGTTTCCCAGAGTTCCTTGACCTTCGGCAGAAACGACTCATCCCAGTTGTCAAGCATCTTGGAGTATGCCCATTCACGGTCAGAGATTCCCGAATCCAGAAATGCGATAAGGATTTTCTTCTGGTCTTTCCAGTCGAGATGGTCGAAGCGCCACTTGATTTCCTCCCTTGATACAGACACCTTGCCGCTCTTTTTGTTCACATAGTTCCTGATTAGTGTCACGATGGGAGTGTTCCTTTTTGGTTTCTTAAATTTCATTGCCATACATTTTTATGTCCTATATGGAATAAAGAGCAGACAATTCCGGACTTTCAATCAGTGTCAGACACAAAATTTCGGATGAAATTGATGGGTGACTGCATCAAGGTTATATCGCAGCATGGTAGTTCTTCCTTAAAACTCGCTCAATGTCGCTCTCTTTGTAGAGGCACTTGCCTTTCAATTCGATATAAGGAAGCATTTTCTCCTTGCGGTATATTTGGAGTGTCTTGCGCGAGGCATGGAGGAATTCGCCCAACTGCCTGTCGGTCAGCAGTCGTTCACCGCCCATCGTTGGAATATAGGTCTCAGTCATCTTTGCGGCATTAATGTTGGCCCTGTGCATCATGCCCAAAACGTCGGCAATCTGCTCATTGTTAGTGGTAAGGATATTCTGTTCTTCCATTGGCTTTAGTTGTTGAAATAGGTGGATAATTGTTTCTTGACCAGTTCCACTTCGTCGGGACGGTACATGAACTTGTGGCCAATCTGGGCATAGCCGATCTTGTGGAGCGAACGGAGCGTTTGCAGTGTGCGCTCGCTGATATGCAGCAGTTCGCACACATCTTCGCCGTTCAACCACTTCGACAGCCGTCTGTCCTTGCTCTTCCGTTCGAGCAGTTCCACACGGGAGGCCAGTTGGCGCATCTCCGACAGAAGTTGCTCGAAAGTCTGTTTCTCTATCACTACGATTTCCATATTATTCTCTTTTTTGACGGCACAAAGGTAGGACGCTTTGCTCAGACAGCCCAAGGAAAACGACTGATGGCGCAGGATGGCTTGGCGTATCCAAGCCACCTGCGCCACCAGTCACGCATCTGTCACAGTCAGAAGTAAACTATCATAGCCCGCTCCTTGCGTCGAGTAACTCGGTCACAAATCCAGCGACGGAACTCAACCGACAGGCCGTTGTGGATGTTATAGGCTATGGCAATGATGCACTCCAGATTGTACAATTCATCCTTATAGCCGTTCTCCAGCAGGTCGTATCTGCTAATCATGTCAAGATTAACCACCATGTCCTTGCGCATTCTATTGACGATGCCGCGAACCTTCATAATCGTCACGCCAAACAGACTTGCAATCTCGCCTGCCGTCATCCAAACGTCGTAGCCCGTTAACTCGAATCGTTCATGCTCGAACACTATCAAATCTCGTTTCATCATCATAGCAATGTCCTCCACATTATTTATATATATGCTTGCAGTTCTTAAACTCCTTGATGCCATCAAGCTTCTTCGACAACTTATCCATCTCACAGCCGAGTTTTTCCTTGGTGATCTTGGCATAAATCTGAGTACTTTCGATGTTCTTGTGGCCCAATACGGAGGAAACAACCTCGATAGGCATTCCGTTAGACAAGCAAATTACGGTGGCCATCGAGTGGCGGCTCTGGTGCCATGTCAAATGCTTCTCAATCCCGCATATCTTGGCAACTGTCCTGATGATGCTGCAGCAGGAATAGAACTCCGGGACGTTAAAGATATGCCCATCGGTGCAAAGACCGTCATACTTCTCAATAATGCCTGCGGGAACATCCAACAGCTTTACATCTGCATCCACTCCGGTTTTCTGGCGACGATAATGAATCCATCGGCTACCGTCAACGGGATTAACAATAAGATTCTCCTGCTTCAGGTTCTTCAAGTCAATATACGATATTCCTGTGAAGCAGCAGAAGATGAAAAGGTCACGGATGAACGTGCGTTTTGCATTCAGTTTGGGGCAGTCTATCATTCTCTGCATCTCTTCTTTCGTCACAAAACCCTTCTCTGCCTCTTCCTCATGTATCTGATAATCAGAAAACGGATAACGGACTATCCAGCCGTTTTCCTGTGCACGATGGAGGAGCATCATGACAGGCTTGACATAGCGACAGACAGAATTATGCTTGAGTTTCTTATCCACGCTCAGAAAGATCTCAAAGTCGGATATAAACGAAGGCTTGATTTCCTTCAGAGACAAATCACTCAAATGGAAGCGCATCTGCAGGAATTCTCCCAAGTGCTTATAAACCGCCTTGTACTTTCGCAAGGTCGTGGCTGACTTCAGACCACCGGAAACCTGCTTCTCGTAGTCCTCATTGAACTGTTCGAATACGGTCATAATAGAATTGTAACGGAACTCCAGACCCTGATAAGCATTACGCAGTTTTTCAGCGGTCACATAACCATCACGGCGCATAATCTCGTCGTAGTAGTCATTGATCTTGCCTCGGATGGCATCAAGCTGTGTGTTCACATTACGGGCAGACAGACTCTTGCCGATGGCATGACCTCCATTCACTTCCCAGATGTCAGGCTTGCAATAGATTTTGCAACTGAAATGCGACTTGGCACCATCGATGGTGATGCGACCGAAGATAGGATAGGTTCCATCCTTTCTTGCTTTCTCCTTCTTCATGTAGAAGATGACACTGTAGGTTGACTTCATACTTTACTAATTTTACTTGTTCGACATTTTACTTTCGGGCTGCAAAATTAGTCTGTCTCAGTCGTTATTTCACTACGCATATCTGGGTAGAACGAGGAATCACCAATCTCCAAATCCTAAACTTTCCTAAACAACTGCCACTCAGTACGTTGGAGTGCCAAAAGTTACCACTATTACCCAGAATAAGCCACAGATGCGTAATCCCAAAAAGTGGTAACGAATTAGTAACTCTCCGTTGTCCTAAACTGGCTTTTTTGAGTCTTCCATTGTCTTTTCACAAAGACCATGAGGTTTCGCCAAACCACCTGAAACTCAAAGTTTAACCCTCATTTTACCACTCTTTGCGTTTTTTGTGCTGTTTCCAAAGTGAAAACAAAGAAAAAATGTAGCAGATGTTTGGCCGTTTAATGGAAAATAACTAAATTTGCAGCAGTTATAAACCAAACTTTGATTATGAAGCACATTTCAAAACGTTTGACCCTGTCCGCAGCGCTATTTGCCGTGACGCTGACGGCCTTTGCCCAGCTGCCTCAGGACCCCGAGGTGCGGCGCGGCACACTTAAGAACGGCATGAGTTACTACATCCGCCACAACTCGAAAGAGGCGGGCCTTGCCGACTTCTACATTGCCCAGAGGGTGGGAAGCATACAAGAGGAGCCGCGGCAGCGCGGACTGGCACACTTTCTTGAGCACATGGCCTTCAACGGCACCAAGAACTTCCCCGGCAAGGGAAAGCGCTTGGGCATTGTGCCCTGGTGCGAGACCATTGGAGTGAAGTTCGGTGCCAACCTGAACGCCTACACGTCGGTGGAGCAGACGGTCTACCACATAGGCTCGGCACCCCTGAAGCGCGAGGGCATCATTGACTCGTGCCTGTTGGTGCTGCACGACTGGAGCCACTACCTGTTGCTTGAGGACAACGAGATAGACAAGGAGCGCGGAGTGATTCACGAGGAGTGGCGCACACGGCGCGCAGGCAAGGCGGTGAGCCGACTGATGGAGCAGGCTATGCCAAAGGTGTATAAGGGCACAAAGTATGAGGACTGCATGCCCATAGGCTCTATGGACATTGTTGACAACTTTGCATACCAGGACTTGCGCGACTACTACCATAAGTGGTACCGCCCCGACCTGCAGGCCATTGTGGTGGTGGGCGACATCGACGTGGACAAGATGGAGCGCAAGATAAAGAAGACATTCTCCGGCATACCCCTGCCGAAGAACAGGGCCGTGCGCGAGTACTACACCGTGACGGACAACGACACCATGATTGTATGCATAGAAAAGGATGCCGAGCAGCCAATAGTGCTCTGCCACCTCTACCAGAAGCGCGATGCCACGCCCGACGCGGAGAAGAACAGCGAGGCATACTTGAGGGGGAAGTATATGGACCGCCTGATAGGTGCCATGCTCAACGACCGCCTGGCAGAGCTGCGCCAGCAGGCCAACCCGCCATACCAGAGCGCCACGGGGCGTGCCTCCGACTTCTTCCTGAGCCGTACCAAGGAGGCGTTCTCGCTGAGCGTAAGCTGTAAGCAGGGCAATATCCTGGGCGGCATCATGGCGGCAGTGGGTGTGTGTGAGCGTGCCCGCCAGCACGGCTTTACTCAGGGCGAGATGGAGAGGGCCAAGAAGGAGTATCTGAACGGAGCCGAGCGGCGCTACAACCAGCGCGACGACTACCGCAACTCGCACTACGTGAACCGCTGCGTGCAGAACTTCCTGCAGTGGGAGCCGCTGCTTTCTGTGGAACAGGAGCTGGAGCTGGCACGCAAGTGGGACAGCGAGGTGACACTGGCCGAGGTGAATGCAGCAGTCAGGAAGCTGATTACCGACAAGAACCAAGTGGTAGTGATGTACGCTCCGGACAAGGAGGGCGTGCACCTGCCCACAGAGGCGCAGATAGAGGATGTGATAACAGCTACGCAACAGCTGACCTTCGCACCATACAACGAGGAGCAGCTGGCCGAGCAGCTTATAAGCAAGCTACCGAAGGCCGGAACCATCGTGGGCGAGAAAGCCTACGGACAGAACGGATTCAAGGAGCTGACGCTGTCGAACGGCATGAAGATTTATCTGAAGAAGACCGACTACAGCGCCGATGCCGTAACCATACGCCTGAAGGCCGATGGAGGAACGTCGCTCTATGGCGATGAGGACATACCCAACTTCTCGCTCATCAGCAGTGCCGTGGTAGAGGCTGGCGTGGCCGACTTCGATGCCAACCAGCTGCGCAAGATGCTGTCGGGCAAGTCAGTGAGAGTACAGCCGTCGGTGGGCATGAAGAGCCAGGGAATAGGCGCAAGCGCATCGGTGAAGGACATGAAGACCATGTTCGAGCTGGTGTACCTCTACTTCACCCAGCCCAGGCGCGACACCACTGCATTTGCAGGACTTATGAACCGCACACGGGCTTTCCTGTCGAACCGCAACGCATCGCCTAAGGTGGACTACAACGACTCTGTGAATGCCATACTCTACGGACATCACCCGCGTCTGAAGCCGGTGGAGGCAAAGACACTCGACGGTACTAACTATGACCGCATACTGCAGATTTACAAGGAGAGGTTCAGCGACGCATCAAACTTCCGTGCAGTCATCATAGGCAACTACGACGAGCAGGAGCTGCGACAGATGCTTTGCCAGTATCTGGCCACGCTGCCGTCGACCAACAGCAAGGAGAAGGCCGACGAGAACCGCCTGCCAAAGATGATTGAAGGCAGCAGCGTGCACAAGTTCAAGAAGAAGATGGCCACTCCGCTGGCCAACGTCAGCATATTCTACTCGGCCGACGTGGAATTCTCGGCAAAGAGCGACTTGACGCTCGACTTCCTGAAGCGCTGCCTTTCGATAGCATACACTGAATCGGTGAGAGAGGAGAAGGGCGGAACATACGGCGTGGGTGTTGACTTCGACTTAGACAAGGACGAGAAACCCAACGCCACACTGCGCATAAGCTACAATGCGGACCCTGGACGCTACGACGAGCTGAACCCAATAGTCTACGAGCAGCTGAAGCTGATTGCCGACAACGGCCCCGCCGAGACGTCGATGAACAAGGTGAAGGAGTTCCTGACAAAACAGTACGACCAGATAGCAATTACCAACGACTACTGGAGCTATGTGGTGTGGCACGAGATAGAGGACGGCGTGGACTTCGACCGCGACTATAAGAAAATGGTGGCCGACATGACTGCCGCCGACGTGCAGCAGATGGCCAAGAAACTGATTGACGCCAAGCGCTGCATAGAGGTGACCATGCTCTCGGAGTAGACCAAGTAAGTTTTAGAGTTTTTAAGTTTCAATAAAACAAAGACTATGAAAAAGATTATGATTGCAATGGCGGCATTCTGCCTTATGTGTGCTTGCTCGGGCGAGCGCGAGTATCTGAACTTCCACGGCAAGTCGATGGGCATGAGTGCCAAGGCTATGGTCGACTCGCTTAAAGCCGAGGGGCTTGCAGTGGACACCCATGCCACGTCGGAGACACAGATAGTGCTTGCCGACACAGTGAAGCAGAACTACATGGTGACCGTTTACCAGCATAACGACACAATACAAGACATTCTCGAGGCCTTCACGGCCACGTATAACGACTCAACCAGCGCACTGTGGCAGACGTTGCACGACCAGCTGCAGAAGGAGCTGGACATCTGGCCGGGAATGACGCACCGGGCCGACCTGCACAAGGAGGCCGTGTTCGATACTGACAAGGGAACAATTGTGCTGACGCTGCTGAACACCTATTCACCAACGCTCAGCGTGCGCTACTCTACTCAGTTAGACCACAAATAACCTGCTCGACAACCTTCGGGAAGTGCTGCATCTCTAACTGGTGCTCCTTCTCTGCGATGTCGTCGACGGTGTCGGAGGGTGAGAGAGCCACACGGAACTGGGCAATAATATCCCCACCATCGCAGACGGGCGTGACGTAGTGAACGGTCATGCCCGTCTCTTTTTCGCCTGCTGCCTTTACGGCTTCGTGAACGTGGTGCCCCCACATGCCCTTGCCGCCGTATTTGGGCAGGAGGGCAGGGTGGATGTTTACTATGCGGCGAGGAAAGGCGTCGATGATGAAGTCGGGAATCAGCGGCAGCCATCCGGCCAGCACAATAAAGTCTATCTTGTACTTCAAAAGCAACGGCATCATGACGTCGGGGTTGCGAAGCTCGTCGCGACTGACTACTGCCGTGGCCACTCCAAGGCGTGTGGCGCGCACAAGGGCGTAGGCATCGGCACGGTTGCTGACTACGAGGGCGGTGCTGACGGAGTCAGAGCCGCTGAAGTAAGTTATAAGGTTCTCACAGTTGGTGCCGCTTCCGGACACGAATATTGCGATTGTTGTCATTTGAGGTTTGATAGGTGGCTATCTGGTTAATGAGAATTTCAGGGCCAGGCCGAAGTCGCGGGTGGTTGTGGGATAGCTGCTCGATGACAGCAGCGGAGTGTTGGTCTGACGGTCGTAGTATGCCGAGAGGGTGAGCAGCCGCGAGAGCGTGTAGTCGGCTGCAAACGAGATCTTGAGAGCTGAGTTGCCGGAGGAGGCTGCGCTGGTGCCGCTGTCTATGTCGCGGGTGATGGCAGCCTGCTGGCGGAACGACAGGTCGAGGCGCAGGTTCAGGTCGTGGTTAACGCCCGTCTTGCGGGTCGACGTGTTGCTCAGGTTGGTATTCTTGTCGTCAGTCTTCTTCTTGCCCTGCTGGGCCTTCTTCACCTTACGGCTGCCGGTAGAGCTGAACAGCTTGAAGTCGCTGATCTTATAGCCAAAGCCTATCACCCAGTCCTTGGAGCGCGACTCGTTGACCTGTACGCTGGTCATTGACAGGTTGAGCACGCGTGTGGTGCGGTACTCCAGCTTGGCGGTGAGTCCCGACTGAAGGGTGACGTCCATGCCGAGCAGCGGCGAGAACGACTCGTTGATGCTTACAGTGGAGATATTGTAGATTGACGATGGTACCAGGGAACCGTCGGTCTGGCTTACGAAGCCGAGGCCGTTCATGTACTCCATCCAGCTGCTGTATGAGGCATAACTGCCAACGGAGTAGACGCTCTTGTAGCTATGGTTGAGGGTGACGCTCTTGAAGTGGTTAGCCAGCCAGGGAATCTTCGACAGTCCTGCGTAGCGTATGGTCCAGTTGGGCAGCAGGTGCCTGAGCGACGGGAATATTTCGAGTGCCGAGCCTCCGCTGCTGGTGTAGGCCTCGAGGAATGCGGGCACGAGCACGTCGGCAGAGTAGGGGTTGACACTGCCGTTGGCAGGGTCGAAGGTCTTTCCGGCAAGTGTGGTGCCCACAGGGTAGGTGGTGCCAAGGTATCTGGCCTCTACGCGGTCGCGGAACTGTGGTATGAGACTGCGGAAGCGGTCGAACACCTTCGACTGATAGCCGTTGTTGGCGTTGCCGATGCCCTCAAGGGCGCTCGACAGCGAGATTGTGGTCATGTTGAATGTGCCGCTCTGGGTGGTTGGCGACCCCTGGTACATGAACTGTACGCTTTTCGCGCGGTTTGATGTGCGCGAGGCGTTCAAGTCTATCTTCAGGTCGCGGATGGGCTCAAGGGAGGCGCGCAGCTGCAGGTCTTCGTTGGTGCTGTAGGCAGCTGGCGTGGCTACGTTGTCGCTCATGAGCAGCCAGTTGTTCTCCTTGGCCTTGTCAATGTATGATTCGCCAGTCAAGCCGAAGGCGAAGTCAAGTCCCGGCGAGAGCACGCTACCTGTGCGCTGTCCGAAGATGTCGCCTATGTTGGGCATGAACCCTGGCAGTGTCATGGAGTTCTGGTTGCGGTAGCTGATGTTTACCGTGCGCACCATCATCAGCAGACGGGCTATCTGCTGGGCGGGGTTGTACCACCACTGATTGTCCAAGGGCTTTTTGGGCATGACGCTGAGCTTCAGGCTTAGCGGTGAGAGCGGGGTGGCTTCTGAATTCTTCTTGTCGGTTATGTCTTTGCCCTTTGCTGTTGTGTCGTTGGCTGCGAGAAGGGTGTCGGCAGCTGCTATTGCTGTCGAGTCGGCCTTTGCGCGCTTGCCTTTCTTTTTGTCTTCAAGTTTAGCCAGTCGCTTTGCCTCGCTTCTGGGCAGCCTCACTATGATGTTGTTGTCGTCCTTTACTTTATATTTCAGCTTAACGGTCTTGCCGTTGGCTGTCTTGGCTGTGACGTTGAGGCGGCGCGACTTCTTGTTGTGCTGCACGGCAAGCGAGCTGTCGGCCATGAGCGTGATTTCACGCTGGTAGGTGTTCTTGTTCTTTGGCAGCTTGGCCTCCTCGCCCTTCTTTGTGTTGTCCTTGTCTTTCTCGCCCTCTCCCTTCTTGTCGTCTTTCTTCTCGTTCTTGGCCTTGGGCGTTTTCTTGGCTGGCTTGGCGGGAGCCTTCTTGAAGCGGTCGTTGACCTTCTTGAGGAATGGCGAGTGGTTGTAGAGTGTCTCCATGTTGAGGGAACCGTTGATGTTGATGTTACGGTTGTTGGAGATGGTGTTTCCTAACGACGTTCCGTCGGTAAGCTCGGTACCGCGCACCCAGGAATAATTGGCGTTGTAAGAGGCATCGCTGTTTATCCAGTCGAAGATGGGCAGCTTGTTCAGTGGCAGCTGGTAGCTGGCAGTGAACGTCTGCCTGTAGTCAAGAGGCGAACCCATGTGGGAGAGGCTGTGTTTCACTGAGTCTTTCCAGACGCTGTAGAAGTCGGGATACAGGTCTTTGTTGATGGCAACGTTCTCGCGGTAAGGCTCCACAATCTCGGCGTGGGTGCCTGACTGGAAGTTCATGTGAAGGTTCTTAGTGAGGTCCCAGCGTAGCTGGAAGTCGCGGTTGAAGAGGAACTGGTCGCTGAAGGTCACTGGCAGGTTGGGGTTCTCGGTATTCTCAAGGTCGCGTTCCTGAAGCTCGTAATAACTACGTGTTATCTCGGCGTTGAAGCTGATGGTTTGCGGCAGGTAGTTCAAGCCTAATGCCTTTGGGAAGTTCATCCACTTTGATTTCGACTTCGATTTCTTCCATGGCTCCCATGTCTTGTAGACGGGCGAGTAGGCGTAGCTGAACTGTCCGCGCCACTGGTCCTCGTTTTCGTAGACGGTGGTCTCTCCCGATGTGTTGCGGTGGGAGTGACTGTATGTGAACGAGAAGTTGGCGGGGTCGTAGGGCATGGGGTGTCGTTTGGTCTTTATACCCACGCGGGCATTGGAGAGCGAGAAATTGCTGCTGGTGTGCTTGGTCACGGCGATGCTCTCTATGGAGTCGCGCTCATGGCCGGTAGATGCATCAAGGGCCTCGCTCAGTTCCATGTCGGTGTCGAGGGGATTGTACTTCGGACTGATGTTCTCCTTGGTGAGCGAGTAGTAGAGTGGGGCGGTCACTTTGGCCTTTTCGGGGAAGAACTTTCCTAATTCGAAGTTGGCCGTCACGGAGTATGATTTCTCGTTGTTGGTGGAGCGCTGCAGCACGCTTTCCTCCAGCCCGCCGAAGCCGTCGGTAATGTAGCGGCCTGTGAGGTTCACGGCGCCAAAGTCTGAGAGCTGTACGTTCAGTGCTCCGTTGGCAGCCCAGCCCCCTTCGTTGTTGTACTCCTTCAGTCGCAACTCGTTTACCCACACCTCGCCCGACTTCTGGGTGGAGCTGAGGTTACGCACGCCAATGATTATGGTCTTCACCTCGCCTAATGTCGGGTTACCCATGATGCTGATCTTGTTGTTCGGGCGTTCAGTGTCGTAGTCGCTGAACAGCTGGTTGTAGGATGCCGTGCCGGCAGCCTTGGCCTTGTTGCGCTCCTTCTTCAGATTGGTGAACACGCTGACATCAATGTCGAGCATGTTCTCAATGGGCCATACCTTCGGGCGGTCGGCAGCAGAGTTGTAGCTGTAATGCCCTTCCGGGGTGAGCACAAGCGGTATCTCATATTCGTAGTAGTTGTTCTTGTAGTCTGATCCCAAGCGTATGAATACGGCCAACTGGTTGTCCTGCAACTGGGTGGTGTTGGGCTGCAGGTAGTTGGCATGTACAAACATCTGTAGACGTTTGTATTGGCGCAGGTCATAGTTGATGTTCTTGTACACAGCTTTCGACTCTCCTTGTGCCAGATTCTTTACAACGAGGCAGAGTGCCTGCTCGTTGTTCTCCACCAACTGCGGCTGTGAGGGGTCGGTGGCACGGCTGATGCCTGGCGGAAGCACGTAGTTCACTGGCTGGCGGTCGGTGTTCTCCTCAATGTTCACGGCGCTCATCTCCATCGTTCCTGTCTCGGCAGCAGCAGCTGTCTGCAGGCTCTGCTTGTATTGGCGCCATTCGCCACGCACCAGGTCGAGGCTGCCGAAGCGCAAAACTATAGGCTTCTGGAATCCGGTGAGGAACATGCGCATGAAGCGGATGGAGGTGAAGTCGTTGATGCTGCCCACCTTGTCCTTGCACTCTGTCAGTGGTATGCGGAACTGATACCAGCGGACTGTGGTGGAGTCGCCGTTGCGCAGCTTCACCCAGCTGTCGCGGCGGTCGGTGATGTAGCCGTCTGCGGTCTGCGTGCCGTTGTTGTAGGCTTGCAGCACGTCATCGCTGATGTGTATGCGATACTGGAAGTAGCGTTCATACTCGTTGAGCGTGTAGTCTTGGTTTATGTCCTCCACGTCGGGGCCGGTCTTGTAAGATGTGTCGTACGACTCTGTGCGTGCGTCAGTGTCGGGTGAGTTGCCCTGCGGGTTGTTGATGTACTTGTAGCGATCCAGAATGCTGCGTCTTTGCTGGTCGTAGTCGGAGCCGCGGTAGTAGTGGTAGTCGTCGCCGGCGGGGTCGTTGCGCCACACCTGCATCAGTGAGTCGTTCTGCACTATTCCGCCTACGGTCTGCAGCCACTCGGCGTAGGCTCCGTACTCGCGTTCCTCCTGGTCGTTGAGTCCGTTGAGTCCCACATCCTGAAGCTCGCGTGAGCCGCTGCTGGTGGCAAAGGCGTAGGTCTGTGTGGCCTGTACGGGAACCTTTCCCCACTGTGTGTAGCTGAAGGCGTTGCTGCCGTCCACGGGCATGCCACTCTCATAGAATTTCTTGCCGTCGCGCAGCACGTCTTCCGACACTTCTCCAAGGTTTATGTAAAGGTCGCCGCTATATTCCGAGGCAGTGCCCTCCTGCCGTTGGTATATGAAGGGGTCCATCAGCCAGAACTCCACATATTCTATATTGGCTTGCTCGAAATCGGTGGTCTCAAGCTTGCGCATCATTCCGCCCCACTTGGTGGAGGGATTGATGAGTGTGCCGTCGCTGTTCAACTGCGTTGTAAGATTATAAGGGCCGCGCTCCTGGGGGTAGTAGGCCAGGTTGAGCACCGGGAGGGTGGAAGTGGCTCCATTGTATGTAGACTGGTCGCGGTTGGGGTACAGCTCTTTAACGTAGACCTCGCGTACGCGGTGGTCGCTGAGCTGGTTGAGGTCGCTCTTGATGTGGCTGGGCGTCAGGCTGCTGGAGCGGCGGGTGAAGATGGGGTCGACGGTGTACCATGCCAGCAGCGCACGGTCGTAGCCGGAGCTGACGGTCTCTTTGTCGTTGTGGTTTGTAATAAGTGAAGGTACGCTCGAGAGCACCCACGAATTGGGGTCGGACACGTCAAGCAGGTTCTTGGTGTTCTCGAAGTCGTCCAAGTATGAGGCGTTGTCCTGTGTGCCGTGGCTCTGGCCAGCAATGAGATGTGCAAACTCGCCCGTCAGCTGTATCTGGGATGGCTGCGACACGTTGAGCAGCGGTATCTTGTCGAGCACCTTCGTGAGCCACTGCGACTCTTGCTTCCAGTTCAGGTTAAGACCCCAGATGGTGTTGTTCAGCGGCTCCTCGCCCATAGACACTTTCGATGTGAGGGCCTGCTCTGACAGGTGCATCAGTGTACCGCCCATTTGGAAGTTCTTTGTGAAGTCGTACTCCCAGTTCACACCCATCATCGTCTTGCGCTGCATGCCGTAGTCGGTGTTCGACTCCAACGATACGCTGACATTGGTGCCGGCATCGATTATGCTTTGGTTCAGGATTGTCACCTCTCCGGCAGAGTAGTCAACGGTATAGTCCGAACCTTCCGTCAGCTCTACGCCTCCGGCGGTAACCTTCACCGAGCCTTGGGGCACGTTGTAGGCACCCAGCGAGATGACGTTGGCGCTGGTTCCCTTGTACTGCCCTATAAGTATGTACTTGTCTTTCTCGGCATTCTGCTTGGCCACGGTCTTGGTTGAGTCGTAGAGCTGGTCGAAGCAGTACTTGTCTGCCAGTGCTTCCAATCCTTGGTTCTTGAGATAGTTGCGCAGGTAGTCGCCGAAGGGTTCGGCAGAAGGTAGGAATATTCGGCCGTTGGAGACGGTGTAGCCGTTCACGAAGTCGAACTGTCCGTTGGGGTGAGGCTTCATGTTGTTGTCTAAGCGGTCGAGTCCCATCACCTTCAGCAGTGTCGACGACTTCAGCTTCTCCTCTGGCAGGTATGTGAGATATACGCCTGCTGTGTCGCTCTGGTACTTGATGTCCATGCGGAACTTTTCTTTCTCAACATTGGTGGCCAGATAGTAAACGTTTTTCATCATCAGGTCCCAGTTGCCCTGGGCAGGGGAGTTCGACGTGTTCTTAAGTGACTTTACAAACAGGCTCTTTTGCGTGTTGGTGATGTCGCTGGCGAATTCTCCTACTTGGAATGTGCGGCCGCCGTAGGTGTACTCGAATGCCACGGCCAGCACTTGGTCGGTCTGAAGACCTGTTTTCAGGGTGATATATCCGAGCGCTGTGTTTACGGTGTATTCCGACGATGTCAGCAGTCGCGCTGACGACAGCTTCTCATAGTCCATGCCTCCCTTCATCTCGCTGAAGCCTTCCAGGGCTGCCGATATGTTGTCTATGTTTCGCTGCGTGGAGTCAATGCGGCTGATAAGAGTAGAGTATAGGGTGTTGGCCGAGTTCGAGGGCACCGATTCGCCTGTGGAACTCCAGTTGCTGTTGGAAATATTGGAGTTCTCGCCAAGGTCAGTGAATGCTATGATGTTTCGTGTGTTCGACGTAGTTCCCGTCTTGTTTGTTATCCATACCTCCACACGGTTTATCTGTATTCCTGTGGTTAGGTTGGGCAGAGTCGTCATTGCGCGGTCGTAGATGGAGCGGAAGTACTGCGAGAGGAAGAAGTGGCGGTTCTCCTCATAGTCGGCAACGTCGATCTCGAAGGGTGTCGTCTGCGTGCCGCCGCGGCTGCTCACGCTTTTCGACGTCGACTTCTTTTGCGACAGAACCGTCTGCAGCTTCAGCTTGCCGAACTGCATGTCCGTACGCAGGCCGAAGAGGCTGGATGCTCCCCTTACGAGCGAGTTGTTTGACGGGAAGGAGACGTTGCCGGCTTCCACCAGCTTGATGATTTCATCCTCTTTGCCGTCGTACTTGAGCTTCAGGTTTTTTGTGTCGAAGTCGAAGGTGGCATCAGTGTTGTAGTTCAGGTTCATGTTTACCTTGTCGCCAACCTTTCCGTTAAGGTTCAGGTTTATCTTCTCGTCGAAGTCGAAGGCCGTAGTCTTGCGGTTGCGTATGGGCAGGCTCGGATTGTCAATGTTCTTCATCGTGGCACCCATCTTAAGCTCTGCTGTTCCCTGGGTTTTTATGCGCACGCCTCCTGGTCCGAAGATCTTCTCTGCAGGCCCTAAGTCGAAGTGCATGTCGGTGAACGAGAACTTCTCCTTGCCCTTTGTCTTGTAGTCCTGGGCGTTCTTCTCGCGGAAGAAACGCTCGCGCTGGCGGCGCTCGCTCCACCGCATATACTCTTCGGGAGTCATCAGCATGGGGGCATTCAGGTAGCTGTCGCCAATCTTCGAGCCGATAATATATGCGTTCAGGGAGTCATCGTAGACGGCTTCCTGCTTTATGTTGTCAGGCATCCTGAGGTCAAGGGCGGTGGAGTCGAGGTCTTCAGTGGTGATGGGGGCTGTGCGCTGTATCCTCCAGCGGGCATGCAGGAGAGAGTCGGGTATTGCCTCGTCGTCGACAACGAGCTTTGGTTGAGCCTTGACCTTCGGGCGGCTATTGTCGTCCTGCGGGGATGAAGGATGGGGAGTGAAGAGCGAAAAATCTGCTGCCGCCATTCCTAATGACAGCATGAACGGCGTAGCAATAAGCAGTCCTACTATTATCCTGCGTATTCGCCGTGCGGTGGCAAATCCTTCACTCTTCACTCTTCACTTGATTTGTTTTAGGGCCAGCTTCACAACCTGCTCTACAGGAAGGTCGGGTCGCTCTTGAAGAATCTGTACCACCACTTTCTGTGTCGGGGCTGGCGAGAAACCAAGCATGGTCAGAGCCGAAACGGCTTCTTCCTTCACCTCGTTGTTCACAGGCGTTGACATCTGGCCGCCGGCAGGTATTTCATTGGCAATGCCCAAGGCCACTATCTTGTCGCGGAGGTCTACTATTATGCGTTGTGCCGTCATTTTTCCCACTCCTTTCACGCTTTGAATGAGCTTGGCGTTGCCGGTGGAGATCGAGTTGCACAGCTCCGATACACTCATGCCGGAGAGCATCATACGTGCAGTGTTGGTACCTACACCTGAAACCGTTATAAGCAGCTCAAACATCTCGCGCTCCTTCTTGCTTGCAAAGCCGAAAAGCACATGGGCGTCTTCGCGAATCGACTCGTAGACGTACAGCTTCGTCTCTTTCTTGCCTTGAATGGCACTATAAGTGTTTAGCGATATGTTCAGCCCGTAGCCAACGCCAGCGGCTTCAACCGTCGCCAAGGCAGGCGTTAACTCAGTGAGTTCGCCTTTTATGTATTCTATCATAATGACATTATTTGTATATATACACAGAATTAACGAGCAACAGCCCAAGTTTATTGTGTTGCAACAGCAAAACTATCTGTTCAGTGCCCAAAAGCGGCTTGTTGTTGAGCTTTCAGAACGGCAAAGTGACAAAAAATGGCCTAAAAGCAAAATTTTTCTTGCTTTTTGTTACTTGTTACGCAGATTTTGTGTACATTTGCAGCCGAAAAGATGTAAAACACAAAAAACTGACAAACGAAAAAACGTATGAAGAAGATTAGAGCAGCCGTAGTTGGTTACGGCAACATCGGAAAATATGCGCTACAGGCATTGCAGGCTGCACCCGACTTCGAGGTGGCTGGCGTGGTGCGCAGAAATGGCGCTGTCGACAAACCGGCAGAGCTGGACCAGTACAAAGTGGTGAAGGACATAAGCGAACTTGAGAGCGTTGATGTGGCAATACTTGCTACACCAACACGCTCGTGCGAGGAGTATGCCAGGCAGATACTGCCATTAGGCATAAATACCGTTGACTCCTTTGACATTCATACCTCCATACTCGACTATAGAGCCGCACTCATGCCCATCAACAAGGAATCAAACACCGTCAGTGTCATCGCTGCCGGATGGGATCCTGGGTCCGACAGCATAGTGCGCACTCTCATGCAGAGCCTGGCTCCGAAGGGACTTAGCTATACCAACTTCGGCCCGGGAATGTCCATGGGACACTCTGTGTGCGTACGTTCCAAGGCCGGCGTTAAGAATGCTTTGTCCATGACAATTCCTCTTGGCGAGGGCATACATAGGCGCATGGTATATGTAGAGTTGGAGGACGGAGCAAAGCTCGAAGATGTGACTGCTGCAATTAAGGCCGACCCCTATTTCGCTAACGATGAGACCCACGTGTTCCAAGTGGAGTCGGTCGACGATGTGCGCGACATGGGGCATGGAGTGCACCTTGTACGTAAGGGTGTCAGCGGGACGACACAGAACCAGCGGCTTGAATTCAACATGAGCATCAACAATCCGGCTCTTACGGGACAGGTGCTCGTCAATGTGGCACGCGCCTCAATGCGTTTGCAGCCCGGATGCTATACCATGATTGAGATTCCTGTCGTTGACATGCTTCCTGGTGAGCGTGAAGACATAATCAAGCATCTTGTGTAAAACGGCAAGCGTCGTGCATGTTCTGGGAGTGCTTGTCTCGGAAGGACAGTGCTCCTGTATATATTATATTATAAAGGTGTACGGCATTCTTTCTCTTGACCTATGTCAAAAAGATAAGAATTTTCGTGTTTTCCCTGAAAATAATTGCCGAAAAATTTGGTGGGAATCCTAAAAGTGTGTACCTTTGCACCCGCTTTCGCCCAAAAAGTCGGCGGAGGCATTGAGAAGGAGTTCTTTGAAAGAATTACATAGACAGATGAAGGTAGTACAAGAAGCAGGGCGCGCCCTTCGGGCGTGCCTTGGGTAACAGAAGAGAACCGTCGATTCGGGCCGCCGCCTCATGGCGCCGGCCGTTGAATTATGAAGAAGGGTGCTTCAGCTTGATACCGGATGGTCGTCCTGGGACAGAGAATGAATGCCCTTCGCCGGCAATGCCGGCGGCAGGGTTGAGATAAAACTTATACAGTGAAGAGTTTGATCCTGGCTCAGGATGAACGCTAGCTACAGGCTTAACACATGCAAGTCGAGGGGCAGCATGGAGTCAGCTTGCTGACTCTGATGGCGACCGGCGCACGGGTGAGTAACGCGTATCCAACCTGCCCATGAGTCA
>JAFSKJ010000123.1 GCA_017449025.1 Prevotella sp.
AGGGAAATTGGTGGTTTAGGGGATTGGTCGTTTAGTCGTTTAGGACTGAGCAACAATGTAAAATCCCCAATCTACCAAACGACCAAATAACAAAACGACCAAAAAGGTTAAAGATATGAGGTATTTCCGACAAGCACTCGCCATGATGCGCGAGGAACGACTTTTCTCCGGCATCTACATCGTGGGTACGGCGCTGGCCATTGCTTTTACGATGGTGATGGCCGTAGTGTATTACATCAAGTTGGCGCCCATCTACCCAGAGCCGAATCGCGCAAGGACGGTCTATTTCGAGGGCATCTGTATTGAGGCTGATAATGGCGGGATGGGGCAAACGCCTTTCAGCGCCAAGGCATACGAGGACTGGTTTCAGAAGAGTCCGAACATTGAGTACTGCTCGCCCACGCTGTTGGCGGCGGGAACGGGCAAGACGTTAGGGCGCTGCCACACCTTTGTGGTGCGCGGAAAAGACGACTATGTGGATGCCATCCGCAACGAAACCAGCGCCGACTTCTTCAAGATATATGCCTACGACTTCGTGAGCGGACGGCCCTTTACGCAAAAAGAGGTAGAAGGGGAGGAGGCCGTCTGCGTCATCTCCGACGGTTTGTCCGAGCGGCTGTTTGGCAAGGGCGTGGATGCCGTGGGAAAGACGGTGGAGTTGGCTGGCAGCTGGAACCTGCGCGTGGTGGGCGTCATGCGAAGCGGAAGCCAACTGACGCCCGACAGTTATGTCGACGTCATAGCTCCCTACACGCTGTTTGGCTTGCAGATGAATGTACGCTATCAGGGACTCTACTCCATCGTGGCTACGGTGAGCGATGACGCGCACCTGCAGGCATTGAAGCAGGAACTGGACGACATAGCGGCACGTACACAGCAGTCGCATCCCGAGCAATTGCCGATGTTCGGTTTCGGCGAGGGAGTCAAGACGAAGTGTGTGCTGACCAAGGGGGTGGAGACGCATCCCATGCACGTGCTGCGCACCGAGAACCGCGACAGTGTGTTCAAGGTGGTCACGGTCTGGCAACTCGTCAAGCATTACGTCGGCATCCTGTTCGTACTGCTCTTCGTGCCTGCGCTCAACCTCTGTGCCATCGTTGCCGGACGCATGGAGCGACGCAGCGCGGAGATGGCGGTGCGCAAGACTTTTGGTGCCCGACGCAGCACGCTGCTCAACCAAGTGGTCATAGAGAACCTCGTGCTGACGACCATCGGCGGCATCATTGGCCTCGTCCTCTCGTGGGTCGCCATCTACGGCCTGCGCCGCGAAATCCTCGGCATGTTCTTTGACAACAGCACGCTCAGCACGGCTCCCATCGTGGAGGGCGAGATGCTCTTTGCTCCCACGCTCTTCATTGGAGCCTTTGTCGCCATCCTCGTGCTCAATATGCTCGCCGCCGTAGTGCCCGCCTGGTGGAGCCTGCGTAAACCTATTGTAGAATCAATGATGGAAAAGAGATAAAGCCCACCCCCAACCCCTCCCCAAGGGAGGGGAGTGGTTACATTTGCAAATAAGTAGCTAATAAAAATTAATCGACATAATGTTTGTACAAAAAGCCCGAAGGGCTGATAAGAATATAGGCAGGGGTGAAACCCCTGCAAAAGAAGTAGGGAACCGTAGCCCTGAAGGGGCGACAGAGCGTTCTTGCGTCCCTTCGGTGGCAAGCCAGCAGAGCTGGAGTTTAGCAGGGGTTACACCCCTGCCTGTAGTCTTTACTTCCCTACGGGACTTGCATTGCGAATAATAAAAACTAATTGTGTTCACTTACTTAATAAGAATATGATACGGAAAACTTCAACGCAGAAAGTAACCACTCCCCTCTCCCCTTGGAGAGGGGTCGGGGGTGAGGCTTTTCTGTTCCTCGAACTCATCATCATCGCCGTCGTGGCATGGGCGGTGTTCGAACCCGCTGTGGTGAACTTCTATTACCGTAGCCTTCCGCTGGGCTACGACAACGACCGGCTGCTCTATGCAGAGACGGCGGTGGGCGGCGAATACTTGATGGATGAAAACGGCACACCACACGACCCCTACGACATAACAGAGGAACGCCGCCAGCAGATGCTGCGCCAGCTCTCAGACGTGGAAGGCGTGGCGTCGGTCTATCTGTACAACGACAATTATGGCTCCGTCGGTTTTACTTTTGACGCATACGCTATATGCAACTACGAGGGCGACACGACGTATGTGGCAAGCGTCAACTTCGTCCCCGACTCCCATTTCTTCGAGACCTACGGTCTGCGTCCCCTGCCGGGCAGTCCTTCTGCCGAGCAACTTTCACACATTCAGAATCTGGACCGCCAGGTGGTGCTGACGCGCTCTGGAGCCATCGCCCTGTTTGGTACGACGGATGTAGTGGGTCGCAAGTTCACCATCATCTACCAAGAACCCTTCGAGGTGACGGTGGCCGGTGTCGTTGAGGACTTCCGCAAGTCTGTTTCTAACACAATGCGCTCGCTCATCATCACGGCCCAAGAACTGCAGCATACCGAATGCTACTACATCATCCGCTTGAAGGACGGCCTCGATGCCCACCGCTTCGTGGAGGAGCACGGCCAAGACCTCATCCGCAGCGGGAAAACTGGCTTCAACCGCATCAGCCGCCTCATGACCTTCGACGAGTACCTACAGCAGTTGGAACTCGACGACGGTCGCACGCAAGAGGTGAACCGTAGCCTGGCGCTCGCCTTCTTCTTCCTCGTCAACCTGATGCTGGCAGTCATCGGCACCGTATGGCTCCATGCCAAGCGGCGCACCGAGGAGTGTGGTGTGCGCCGCGCCTTCGGGGCCACCCGCCGGTGCGTGCTCTTCGATTTCCTCTGGCGTAACGCCCTGCTGGCGACAGCCGCCGTCGTCATCGGCTGCATCATCTACCTCAACTATGCTCACAGCGGCATTCAGGTGTACAACGGAGAAGAGAACTACGAAACGCTCTACACCATGACGGGGATGGACCTGCCCACCGACAAGACGTGGGTCGACCGCTTCTGGCCTCACTTCCTCATCGTCTCCGCCGTCGTCTACCTTATCATATTATGCACCGTCCTCATCGGCACCGCCATCCCCGCCGCAAAGATTGTCGGGACGCGAATCACCAATGCGCTGCGGGATGAGTAGTTTTCCGTACTTTTCTGGCCAAACCTATTGTCATTTCAAGAAAACTTTGTAACTTTGTCGCCGAATTGTGATGAATGTATAAACATTGAGCCGAATGACAAGCATGATGAGACTTGAAAAGAAACAAGCGGATGCGAAGTCCTATCTGGTGGAGCAGCTCAAGCGACAGCACTGCCTGTGGAGCTATGACAATGAGGCTATCCACGACATCCCCGACGATGTGCTGATAGAACTGGTGATGCTCTATCTCGACATCGACGAAATCAACATGCTCTTTCAGCTCTTCCCCTACCAGAGAGTGAAGCAGGCCTGGATAGAGAACGTCGTGGCCCAGGGCGAACGCTACTACAACCTGAACTACTTTTTCGCCTGGTACTATTTCCACGCCAAGCGGCCCCGCGCCTACGTCAAGGCTATGGCTACACGACAACTTAACAAGCGACTGGCAGTATGAACGCACTCTCACTGGCTCCGCAGACTGGCAGAATCATCGAAGCCATTTCCCGTCTGGAGTGCATCAAACCATTCGTGCTGGTGGGAGGAACCGCCCTGTCCATACAACTCAGAACCAGACAGAGCGAAGACCTCGACTTCATGCGCTGGCAGCAGGGTAAGAACGACACCCTCGATATAGGCTGGCCGAATATTCAGCGGCAGTTGGATACCGTCGGCGAGGTGCAGGACGTGCAGGTGGCAGGCTTCGACCAAGTGCTTTTCGTGGTCGATGGCGTGAAAGTGTCGTTCTACGCGGCTCCGCGCAAAAAGATTCCCTCCATGCGGGAGATTCCCTATCTGAACAATATCCGACTGGCAGACGTTGAGTCCATCGGCGTGATGAAGATAGAAGCCATGATGCGGCGCAGCAAGTTTCGCGATTACTACGACATCTATTCCATACTGAAGCATGGTGCCGACATCCACAAACTGATTCCCATGGCGCTGGAACACTCTGGCTACAAACTGAAGACGAAAGGACTGATGGCCATGCTCACCAATGGCGACCTGTTCCGTAAGGATAGCCAGTTCCAACAACTCCATCCCGTTTATGAGGTTTCTCCTGCTGACATCGAGCAATACATCAAGAGCCTTTTACAGCCATCACCGGCAACGTGATTTGTGATAAGGCTGAAGAGCAACTGTCCATTTCCGAACAATCGAGTGTCCGGAAATGGACAGTTGCTTTTGATGCCATTGCTCATTATCAGCGGGTTACGAGTTTGGCACGGTTTTGGCATGTAGAAAAAGGGAAATTGGTGGTTTAGGGGATTGGTCGTTTAGTCGTTTAGGACTGAGCAACAATGTAAAATCCCCAATCTACCAAACGACCAAATAACAAAACGACCAAAAAGGTTA
>JAFSKJ010000124.1 GCA_017449025.1 Prevotella sp.
GACATCACCATCCGCAACTCGATGGTTGACCCCTCCGAGGCCATCCGCATCAATGGCGGTGCCACCTTTGCCCGCATGGCCGGAGGTGCCAAGCTCAACCTCACCGACTGCTACACGACGCAGGTGATAGAGACCTCTGTCGACAACCAACAGGGTACGGTGGTCTTCAGCAGAATACACGTGCCAACGGGCTGTACCTACAAGATACTGGACGAGCCTTTCGTGCGCTTCAACGGCGTGGACTACTGGACCAGCGGCACCTGGGTTGAGCTGTCGGCTCCTGACGACATGGCCTTCGACCACTGGTGCGACCCGTATGCCACGGGCGCTCTCTACATCAGCGACCCCTGGACGAAGAACGGGCGCCACCAGTTGCGCGACATCCACTATACGCCGGTGATCCAGATAGCCACCTCGATGCCCGAGGCGAAAACCCAGCATACCTTCTTCGGCGTGAAGTACCGATACCTGTCGAGCCGCGACTACAAGCTCTACCTCAGCGACGAGCTCTGCCGGCAGAAGGGCTGGACGCTCGACAACAAGGAATACCTCGTGGGCTACGACAGTGACGGCGATAAGCTCTACATCACTGCAGCCGTGGACTGGGCGGGTGATATTAACAGGAAGATTGACGGGGCCTGGATGTGGAACACCGCCTTCGAGGGAACCATCCTGCAGAATGACAACGTGGCCGGCAGTTTCGACCGCACCCATCTGGCAGTCATCGCCCCGCGTGCCTTCAAGGGCTGCAAGGACCTGAAAAAGATAGCCTTCCAGAGCGACGAGGGCCATGCTTTCTTCAAGGTCATTCACGCCCCCGACTTCATCATTGGCGAGGAGGCCTTTGCCGACTGTCCCAACCTGACGGAGTTCATCATGATGTACTACAACCGCACGGGAACCGACAAGTGGGACGTCATGGCTCCCACCACCGTTGCCGAAGTGGCCGACAACGCCTTCAGCGGCTCCCCCAACTGCCGCATCATGGTAGACCCCACGGTGTATCAGGACTACATGAGCAGTACGACGTGGCAGGCACAGCAGAATAGGATCAGCCTCTACATGAAGGACGAGGAGGACATGAGCGTCAACGGCGCCAAGTACAGTTACATGCGCTATAGCAAGGGCAACGCGGTGAAGAACGACGCCGCCGGCCACGAGGCGATGATGAACACCCTGCGCTACTGGACGGCCGACTTCAAGGACTTCATCGGCGGCAGCCTGCTGGCACAGCAGGACCAGAAGAACATCTGGTATGCCCAGATTGTGGGAGCTGACGCGGACTACCTGAACAAGAACGACGGCGTGATGCGCATCTACAACGACCCCGGCTCGTATTATAACTACAAGACCGTGGCCATCGGCGAGAATGCCTTCAGCGGCTGCGAGGCACTGAAAGCAATTGAGTTCTGGCAGACCAACGGCCGCAGCGAGAACTCGCTGAGCGACATGAAGATAGTAATCCGAAACGGTGCCCTGAAGGGCTGCAAGAACCTGAAGGAGCTGCGCCTGTTCTACTACGTGCAGGACGGCGACGACCACTGGGAGACGCTCGGACCGAAGGATGTCATCCCTGGCGACAATATCTTCGGAGAACCGTCGTCAGACGAAATGGAAAAGATGAGTGAAGAAGAACTGAAAAATCTGGAAGCTACATTGCCTGGTAAAGATTTTAAGATTTTGGTATCTTCCAGCCGTATACAGGAATTCATCGAAGACCCTAACTGGGCGCCTTATTTGGGGTATATTGATGTGGTAGAGTTTGATCCTACCAATCAGCGCAAAGACTTTTCATTAGGTGACCAAGAGGGTATCACTTATGGGTATGTGACAAATCCTGGCGGAATCTTTGAGACCTCGCAGACTGTCAGTCAGGATGTCTCTTGGTGGTCGGCTCCACGCATTACGATTGAAGTGATTATGGACATCTTGTCCTTTGGCTCTGCCGCTACAGCCCTTTCTGCAACAGAATCTGCATTACTGAAAGAGAGTAAATTGCTCACCCGTTTTCTTGCTGCTATTAAGAATATTCAGGCGATGCTCGTAGGAGGAGGTGTATTAACCTCAGAGCAGGCAGAATTCCTTGCAGGTAAGAGTTTAATTGATATGGGAATTGATATTACGACATTTAATAAACTTCATAAGAGTATTTTTGAATCTTTAGTGAAAAATGGAGTTCTTAGCAAGAATGGTATATTAGCCCCTGCGCAAGAGTTGCTCTCTGGTAATGGTAAATATATTATTAAATCAGGTCTTAAAACTTTACTTTCTAGTTCAAGAATAAATGTGGTGGAAGCACGGCTAGCCGAGTTGACGCCTCAAATTCCAAGAATTCTCGCGAAGAGAGCCAGCCATTACGCCGTTTCACAAAATTTAGCAGCGATGAGTGGTATAGCCACAACAAGCGGCTATCTTGCTGCTAAACAGTGGGGGATGGGGGCATACTCTTCAGACCAGTTGCAGAAAGGCATGCGTGCTAACATCCAGTCGAACATGCACCAGGTAGGACTGACGGGTAGCGGCTACATCATCACCACGCCGGTGAAGAACATCGCATACCATACTTATATTAAAGAGGTGAAGGACGACGTGACGCACGCCGTCATCTATGCCGGAACGGACAAGGGCCAGGGCGGTAATGCCAACACCGTGACCACCACATTTGCCAAGAAGGCCTTCCGCGACAAGAAGAACCTGCAGCGCGTGTCGTTCTACGAGAACAACGTCTCGACCAACGAGGCCGTGCCCATGCTGCTCACTATTCCTGACTCGGCCTTCGTGGGTTGCGACAACCTGACGGAGCTGAACCTGCTGCTCGACACCAAGTCGAACGGACAGCAGGCACTTGGCCCTGAGGCCTTCATCCTGGGCGGCGACAGCATCTTCGCCGGTCTGTCGCCCGAGAAGTTCCACATCGTCATCGACCCCTCACGCAAACAGGACTTCCTCGACAACGAGTCGTGGAAACCCTTAGAGAAGTACTTCGTATATAAACCCGCCAAGGAAAAGGTGGCCTACGACGAGTATGGCGGCCAGTATGCCTACGTCTACGAGCGGGGCACGGTACAGAAAGTCTCTAAGTCGCAGGGCCACAAGATAGAGCACATGAAGGTGATTGGTGCCACCACCGACGAGAGCGAGTACCTGCTCTCAAAGCACCAGGGCGCACTGAAACTGTGCAACGACATCGGCGTGTACAACAACTTCCAACTCGATGCCGTCCGTAAGAATGCCTTCAAGGGCAATCAGGACCTGCGCGTGGTCTACTTCACCGACCTGAAGGGTACGGGTGCC
>JAFSKJ010000030.1 GCA_017449025.1 Prevotella sp.
CAGCGTCATTTCAACCGCACAGGTCGAAAAATTCTGCCTACACTGCCTACATTTTGCCTACACTGTTTATCGTCTTGTAAACCAGTAACTTATATAATAGTGTAGGCAATGTAGGTAAAAAAGTAACATTATATTATTTTTAATGATTATCCATTTCTTTTATGCATTCGGACGCTGCGGTTACCGAGCGTAGACGCTTTCAGCGTCTTTCAACCGCACAGCACGAAAAAATGAGGCGGACCACCACTGATCCGCCTCAACATCATAACCGTAAAGTCATGCGGTTTTCTCTTGTTGGGATTAGGCAGCTTACTGCATAACCTTCTTGCCATTCTTCACAACCACGCCCTTGTAGGCTGCGCTGACCTTCTGGCCGGCAAGGTTGTAGATAGCGTCGTTGCCAAGCTCGATGGCCAGAACGTTGTTGATGCCCACATAGACATCGTCGCGCAGGTCGATGACGAGCACATAGCAGAGCTGCTCACCGGTGTTGGTGAAGGTGAAGGAGTTAACCTTGGGGAGTATGAACTCACGGACGTCGGGATTGTTTCCGTCCTTGAAGCTCAGCATGCCGCCTTCATCAATGTCAGCATCGTATGTAGTACCGTTTACTTCCTTCCAGAACGGGGTGCGGTCGGTAGCGGCATCCTTATTGACATAGCTGTAGAAAGTGGCCTTCGTAGCCAGCTTGCCCTCGGGCAGGGTGACAATGTTTGCAGCGCCGTTCGACACCTTGATGGATGTGTACTTCTTATTGTCGATAGTGATGATGCTTCCGCTACTCATACCCTTGTCAGAGCGCATGATAGCCACCGAGCAGCCGTTGTCAAACTCAGCATAGTTCTCGCTTGTGCCTTCCGTATAGCCTTCATACACCTTGTTGGCTGTTGACTTCACAGGATAGCAGATGATGTACTCAGTAATCTCGGCCACGGGCAGGTCGCCACCATCCTCAATCACAACAGACTCGATGCAGAAGCCCTTGGCACTCTCAGTAATCTTCACTTCGCCATCCTGAGTGGCCTGGAACACCAGCTGCTGGAAGTCGTGAGCCTTGCTTAAGTCGGGAGTGTCGCCAACCTGCTGTGCACCGGAGGCAGCAAACTCAGGAGCCGAGTCGGAAGCCTTGGCTGCAACGTTGAGAGTAATCTTCTGACCGGAAGTGATGCCTGTCAGAATCACCTGTGCGCCCTTGCCGCCCACGGTGACATAGTTCTCGTTCAGGATGAAGAAGTTGGTCTTCTCTCCTGAGTTCTTGTAGTTGAACTGGAATGGCTGTCCTGTCAGCTGGAGGGCCGAATAGGTGCCGCCACCTAAATAGGTAAAAGCGGTTGCGGTAGACTCACCATCCTCAGAAGTCCACGTTGATTCACTGTAATAGGTAGCGTCGTAAGTGAAGGATCTGGCAGTAAGACCGCCCAGATTAATGGTGGTCTGTGCCTGTGCGCCAATGGCCATCATGGCCACGGCAATAAGCGTAAAGAATTTCTTCATAATAGTTTTGTTTTAATTAAGTTATATTAAGTGTTAGTATAAAGTCGCTTTCCGCATTATTGGCGCAAAATTACAAATAAATAATGGAACGCGCAAAGGAAAAGGAAGAAAAACCAACTTTCTTTAAATTCTTTAACTATTGTCCGACATCTATTAGGAAGACGATGTCGTAGGCATCGTTTTTCCTAATAGATGGGTATAGGGAATATATTTATGGAACATACCATGATATATTAATATAAAACCCGAAAACCTGCGAGCATTACCTAACATTTTTCCCACATTTGTTTGCACAATTGAAAAAAACTTCGTAACTTTGCCCCCAACTCTCAAAAACCTTGTGGACGCGATGTCCACCAGAAGAACGACACACCTAAGACAAATGGAGAGATTTCCTTACACTGCCGGGATATAGACACCCGAATGTCGTATTCTATGCCTGCTTGCAGGCGGAGTACTCTTTGTGTAATTATAAATAATGAGCAAACAAACAATACAGATAACCCCGATTACTAACCATTAATTAAAACTAAAACAGACAGAAGAAAACCAACTACCAAGACCAAGGTCCTCTGCCCGGCCCTGACCACTAAGACTGGCAGGCTGCGCCCTCCAACCAACAGGCAACCACCCGCAGGCATGGCCACCAACAACCAAAAACCAAACACTGGCAGGCGCACCAATGCCCATGCCACACAAACAAATCAAGACGGAGTTTCCGCTACTACGGGTGAAGTGGCTACGGGAAACCCAACTAATTACTACCAAAAACAACAAAGTATGAACAAAATTCTATTCAAAACATTACTGCTCACCATCATGGCGACATTGTGGGGAAGCAGCGCGTGGGCAGAAACGTATTACGCTGAGCAATATAGCGAAGGGAGTAGTACCACAGGATGGACCTCAAGCACAGCCGGTAGGTTCACGCCCGTCATTCTTGAAGAAAACGGGAACTATTTCCTTTCCGTAAATCAGGACCAACGTAACAATAACGGATGTACAGTTACGGGAACAGTGCTTGCAGGGACTGTTGCTGCAGGGTCTGATTTCACCCTGACATTCGACATGAGGCTCAGCAACGCAAACAATCAAGAACCCGTGAGCGTTGAGTTCAAAGACGCAGCCAACGAGGGTGTCATCTTCTCACTGACTGCAACAGGAAAAAACGCATCCACATGGAAAATCAATGGAACTTCAACGGAAGTCGGGCTGCTCAATTCCGGCGCCGGCAAAAACGTTGCCGACATCACATGGTGCTCGTACAAGATTTCGCGTTCAGGCAACCTGACCTACCTTACCATCACCAATGGAAACGAAGAAATCTTTTCTCAATCGATTATTACAGGAGCCAGCGAGACTGGCGGCTTGGGAAACATTGTCTTCACAACCAAACGCTATAGTGCCAACTTTGCCATTGACAACATTGAAGTCAGGGATCTTGAAGATGGGGACGTGCCTGCTTCCGTGAGCACATCTTACAGCGTGGTTTGTAGGGATGCCACAGGTGCCGAAATCGCGTCGTACTCCATTCCCACCATTGCCGGCATAGAGGTTAACGGTGACGAATATGCCAAGGATTTCACCAAAGATGGCCAAAAGTATATCTATGTTGATGGTAACAAAACGATAACGACGCAAGAAACAGCTACGTCAAACGTCATCACCTTGAACTTCCGTACAGCTGAAAACTGGACCTACACGGCAAAGGCTGTCAAGAGCGACGACTCGCAGGACATCACAACCCTTGCCACTGGCCAAGTCGCTGAAGGAGATGCGGCAAGCTTTATCTATCCGTACTATCTTAACGTTAGGGGCACGCTCTACAACAAGTTAGAAAACAACAAGAACTTCCTATACTCGTTTACTCCTCAGACAAACAATACCACCGAGTCTCTGACTTACGATGCAACCCAAATCAGTAACGTGGTGTTCTTCGCCGAGGCAGAAGACATCAAGACACTTGAAGCTGTTACTTCAAGCTATCTGCCCGAGCGCTTCTCTGCCGGACGCGGAGCTTACGCTTCAGAGGAAGCCAAGAAGATTGTCACTCTGCCTGCCGGCGTGTACAAGCTCACGGCCCAGCTTATGGGTACTGCCAGCGTATGTACTTTCACCTTTACTGCCGGCAATGAAACCATTTGGACAAATGCCACTTCCAACCAGTCGTTCTATGTTGGCCCCGGTATCACCGGCGAAGAGTTCACCCTTACCCAGGAAACCGACATTATGTTGCAGCCTGGCGGCGGCGACGGGTCAAGCTCGAGAGTGACAAACTCCGTGGACTTCATTTACATCCAGAGGACTGGCGACTATGTTCCTTCCGTGACCTACTATACACTGACAACAGGCATGACGCCCGATGCAGCTGCAGGAAGCATTACCAGCGAGCAGCTCAACGACGAGGGCAAGTATGAGGAGGGGACGAAGATTACCCTCACCGCCACAGCCAACGAAGGCTACAAGTTCAAGCAGTGGATCAACGGCGATGTGACGACCAACGTAGAGGTGCTCTCTACCGACAACCCCTACACCATCACGATGGACAAGAACTACAACGTGGTGGCACAGTTTGTGAAGACCTACAGGCTGACCGTGGAAACCAATGGTAATGGCGTGGTTGACACCAACCCGTTTGTCGAGGACTACATCTATGAGGAGGGTACACAGGTCAGACTGACAGTCCTTCCCATCGACCTCTATGATTTTGAATCATGGGTTGAAGTGGCAGCTGACGGTACGGAGACTCCTATTGACGCTACGGAAAATCACACCGTGACCATGAACAAAGACCTCCACCTGAAGGCCTACATCGTTAAGTGCCGCTTCACAGTGGACGTTTCCTGCAATCAGGCAGAGGGAATGGTGTCTAAAACTGAAGACGAGACAGGCACCTACTACACCAACACCCCGGTGACTGTCACCGCCACGCCAGCAGAGGGCTACGAGTTCTTGAACTGGGCTAAAGCCAGCGCTACGGGCGACGAAGTGGTTTCCACCGAGAACCCCTACACGTTCAATGCTGTTGAAGACATCGCCCTGGTTGCCAACTTCCAGAAGAAGGCTGCAGAGCCTGTTGACAACAATAAGGTGATCTATTACTGGACTGAGGGCACTGAGCAGGCAAACTCTATCACTCTGGCTGAGGGCGTGACTGTAGCCATTACGGGCAATGCTGACAAGAAGATCCAGAATGGCTTAGCTATTACTGTTGACGGTAAGGAGTACACATCGATGAAGGTGTCAAACAGTGCACAGAATACGTTGACCCTGCCGAAGAAAGCTAAGGCCGTTACATTCTACAGCTATATCAACAAAGCCTCAGATGCGGAAAACCTGCGCACCAGCTATTGGAAGGAAGTGAATGGCGTCAACTATACTGCCGAAACAGCAGCACCGATGTCATGCTACAGCGATGGCGACCGCACCAAGCCTGATGTGCGCACTTTCACTTTCGACGAGCCCACTGCAGAATTCACGTTCACCAATACCGGAGAGCAGCTGTGCTATATTATAGAGGTGGAGTATGCTCCAAGCACCGACAAGCCCACCTACACGCTGACACTCACCTGCGACGAGACCCAGGGCAGCATCACGGTTGACCCGAAGGCCGAAGGCAATGTCTACGAAGAGAACACACAGGTCACCCTGACCGCCGTTCCTGCCGACAACTACCAGTTTGCATCGTGGTTTGAAGTGTCTGTTGACGGAACGGAGACTCCTATTAACGCTCCAGCAAATTACACCGTGACCATGACCAAGGACATCCACCTGAAGGCTACCTTCGAGCAGAAGGCTGCAGAACCTACAGATGACGGTGTAATCTTCTTTGCCGATGTTACGGCTACGGAAAACATTGCATTCGGCCCAGGAGAGACAGCCATCACTACTGCAATGGCCAATATCACCGGCGGCAGCATGACAGCTATCAGCCAGCAAGATGCAGAAAAGAACCTCATCGGCAAACAGAGCAGCAACTTCTACTTCTGCTTGACCAACAACAACACCTTCTTCAAGGTGGTGCTGAACAAGGCACTCGCCGCTGGCGACGTAATCTCAGCCAACACCTACACAAGGACTGATACCGGTCTCGGCCTCTTCGTCTCGGCATCTGATTCAAGACCCAGCGAGTGTACCACCAAGCTCAGCATTGACGCTACGGAGACAGCCTCAGCTCAGCCGTTCAGCACTTACACTGTGGAAGCAGGCGACGGGCTGGTTGGTGCAACCACCATCTACATCTATCGCGAGACGGCCAAGTCGACCTACTTCGACGAGTTTAAGATTGCCCGCAGCTCCAGCGGCACCGAGCCTCAGGAAATCGTGGCTGGCGACGCCAACCTCGACGGCGTGGTCACCGTCTCCGACGCTGTGCTGGCTGTCAGCTTTGCAATAGAGACCGTCACGCCTACGGCTGCACAGTTCCAGGCTACCGACTTGGACAAGAACCAGACGATTGACGTGCAGGACGTGATGGCCATCGTGGACATCATCTTGCCCGACGAGAGCACCGGCGTGCGCAGCGCTGGCTCCACCAACAACTACATGACACTCAGCGGCGCTGACATCAGCCTGAGCAACACCACCGCCTTTGCTGGATTCCAGATGGACGTGACCCTGGCCGAGGGCGCACAGCTCAACGGCGTGCAGCTCTCTGAGCGCGCCTCCGACCTGAGCGTGGCCTACAACCGCGTGGCAGACAACACCTACCGCATCGTTGCCGTCTCCTTCGACAAGAAGACCGTCAATGCCGGCAACGGCACCCTGCTCTCGCTCGACATCAGCGGCAACAGCGACTACAGCCTCGGCGACATCAAGTTCGTAGACACCAAGGCTAACGCCTACGCCGTAGGCCTTGGCCACGCCACCGGCATCAGCCGCGTGGGCTACGCTGCCGAGGGCACCGACGTCTACACCGTGGGCGGCGTGAAGAGCAGCAAGTTCACCAAGGGCCTCAACGTTATCCGCAACGCCAACGGCGAGGTGAAGAAAGTGTATGTGAAGTAAAAACACCAAAAACTCATAAAAACCAATCATCATGAACAAACAAAGCATTATTTCAAGGTGGCTCTCCCTGCTACTGCTGATGATGCTGACGGGCGTGGAAAGCAGCTGGGCACAGATGCTTTCCATCGCCGACTTCAGCATGGCTGCAGGCGACACCAAGGAAGTGACCGTCAGTCTGACAACCAACGACGACAATCAGACTATCTATGGCCTTCAGGCAGACATCAGCGTGAGCGAAGGACTGTCGCTGACCGAAGTGGCGTCTGCCCAGAAAAAAGTGGATGTGTTTAAGAACACATCGTCTACGAAGCTGGCACAGTTCTCGATCAGCGGGAATGAAATAGATGCCGGCGAGGTATTAACGCTGACCGTCGAGGCTGCAAAGAGCTTCACGGGCGGTACCATCAAGATTGAGAACATGCGATTCACCGTTGACAACACCACCGGCCAAGAGCTGGTAGTCAACGGGATTGCCGTGGCAAACGTCACGGTGCCCGGCGAGGTCACCGTTACCCACACTTGGGACTTCACCCAGTGGAGCGAAGCCACAGTGGCTAACCTCAAGGCCGACGCTGCCGCCAGCAATAGCACAGGCTGGAGCGACGAGGAGAAGACCTCGAACAACACCACCTACGAGGCATCACACGACAACTGCTTCTGGTACGTGGGCGGCGAGGCCGAGCCTACGGCCAACGGCACCGCCATCGCCGAGCTGAAGGGCCTGGAGTTCAACACTTCTTACGGCACAGCACGCTCACTGGCCATCGCCGTGAACTATCCTGAGACCTCACTTGGCACCTACGCCGGAGGCGCATACCTCTGGCTCGGAGGCAAGGGCAAGGAGTGCTTCACCATCAAGAACGTGAAGGTGGGCAGCAACCTGACCATGAAGGTGGAATCGCACAAGCCGGCAGAAAAACGCGGCATACAGCTCTTCGTGGGCGAAGAGCAGATTGGCGAGGACTTCACCCCCGGCGCAGCCGAGGAGAAGACCTTCAGCATCAGCACCGACCAGTTTGGCGATGCCGAGACCGTGGACATCGTGGTGAAGAACACCAACGGCTGCCACATCTATTATATAGACGCTGAGATAGCAGGCGGCGACGAGCCTATCGTTGAGCCTACTAAGTTCGTGTTCCGCGACTTCCAGATGGATCTGCGCGATGCCAACGGCGGCATACTGACTGCCGACGAGGCCAGCAGCTCGCAGGCCGTAAACTTCGGTATCACTGTTGACGAGAACAACGGCGTGACGCGCGTCGAGGCCGATGCCGAGAACACCGCAGCAGTAATCACTGGCGTCACTGGCAACAACCACGGCTTGCAGCGCTTCTCTGCTACTGTTCCCGTGGAGGGTCCCGTACAGATTACGATGAGCACCTGCTCATGGGGCGGCGACGTCACCGTGAAGAATGCCGAGGGCGAGACCGTGGCTACCTTCACCACCAAGAAGGGCGAGGGCGGCACTGGCTGCTATGGCGGCAATGGTATGCAGGACGAGAACATAGTCAGCGCCAAGTATGTGGGCGACGCAACCACGCTGACCATTGAGGGCGGTGCCTACGTCGGCTTCTTTGCCGTACAGGCCATCGAGGCTTCGTCTGTAGAGGTTGCCTTCTCGCTGGGCGACGTGGAGTGCCAGGGCGACATCGTTCCCACTGGCGGCACCTACGCCAAGGGCGACGAATACACCATCCCCGCACAGAACTTCACCCTCTACAAGGAGGGCTGCACTCTGACTGGCTGGACCGACGGTGAGAAAACCTATGCTACAGGTGAGACCATCACACTGGCCGGCGACTTGAACCTCACCCCGGTATTCACTGAGAACAAGGTGAACCTGAGCGACCGCACAGAGGCCGTGACTGTGAAGTTCGACTTCCAGCGCAACAACGGTGCTCCCACCGTGCAGTGGCAGAATAAGGACAACCTGGTATGGGTGGCTCAGGCTACCGTGAATGGTACGACCATCGACGTGCCCACACACTTCAGCACCAATCCTGGTAAGTTCAACAACACTAACTGGGGCGACTGGTGCCAGCTGAACAACGGAACCACCTTTGCCATTCCTTCGTGCAAGGGCGCTACCGTAAGTGTTGAGGCTTACAACGAGCTTTCTGAACTGACCATCGACGGCCAGAACGACTACACCAGCGCAAAGACCATCAGCTACACCGTGCAGAGCAGCGCGGAGACAGTAGATGTGGTCATCGGCAGCGAAGGCAGCTACTACCGCTACATCCAGGTGGTACTGCCCGTGGTGGAGACTCCTGGCGGACAGAGCTTCGACAATGCAGTGGCCAACATCGTTTGGCCTATGGACGAACCTGCCGAGTACAGCAAGTCGACTGCAACACCTGACGGCGCATTCTCTACCGTAGCCGTCGACCTCGGCGCAGTGAGGCTGATGGACCAGAATGGCAACGAGAATGCTACAGGTACGAGCAATGTCTCAAGCGGTGTAACCTTCTCTCAGATGCGTCCCACCAACGACGGCTCTGACTTCGTGACATGGGTGGTCAAGCCCGCAGCCGGACTCACCTTCACTCCGACAAAGGTTACTGCCTACATTGCGCGTTTCGGAACAGATGCAGAAAACGGTGTGACCTTCTCTGCCAAGGCTGGCGAGGGTAAGGCCATTACGCTCGGCACCTATACAGCTCCGCGCAACAACAAGAGTCAGGCTGACGACAAGTATGGCAGCAATTCGAACTATGCCGTAAACGGCTATGTTGAGATTGAACTGACCCAAGAGCAGCAGGCTGCCCTGACTTCTGGCGAGGGATTCTCGCTGATGGGCACCATTGGCGTAGGCAACGCCAAGGCCGGAAGTATAGCCCAAGTGACTGTGTCGGGTCTTGTCAACGGTACTAAGGCCGACGTGGCCATGTACACGCTGGCTACCGCCGTTGCTCCCGAGGAGGCCGGCAGCATCAACGTCTATCCTGCCGCCGACCAGTATGAGGAGGGCAGCGAGGTGAAGCTCACCGCCACCGAGAACTTCGGCTACGACTTCGTGAACTGGACCGACGCTGAGGGTGCTGTTGTATCTGAGGAGCCTGTCTTCACCTATACCATGAACGGCGACGCCACCCTCACCGCCAACTTCGTGGCCGTGGAGACCTACGAGCTGGCCCTGACCGTTGACGGCACCAACGACTACATGGTGACTGTCAGCCCCGAGCCGACCGTCGTCGACGACAAGTGGATGTACGAGGCAGGCACCGCCGTGCAGCTCACCGCCAACCAGTATGACGGCCTTGTGACCTTCACCAACTGGAGCGACGGCGAGACCAGCACCTCGAAGCTCATCAGCATGACCGAGGACATTGAGATTACAGCTATGTACGCCCAGGCCGACATCATTGCCGGTTGGGACTTCTACACAGCTGGCGGCAATGGTCGTAAGGCTGACTTCTATGCACAGGACAACGACGGCGATGCCCTGAACCTGGTGAACACCGAAACGGGTGAGACCAGCGGTTGGCTCGACAAGAGCACCGTGGGCGCAGGAGGCTACGAGAGCTTCAAGGGCGCTGCAGTGAACTGGCGCACGGGTGCCAGCAATGGCGACGTGGGTAACTGGCACTGGCAGACCAAGGTGAATGCCGAGGCCTTCACCGACATCAACGTTCAGTTCCAGATGCTGTACAACTACAACGCCTACCAGACCTACGAAGCCCAGTATTCGCTCGACGGTGAGCGGTGGACAGCCTTTGGCAGCATCACCATGACAGGCGCCAAGGCAGCCGCATCCTTCAGCGAGCAGCTGCCCGACGAGACCAACAACCAGAAGGACCTCTACATCCGTATGAAGGCCGACAAGACTTCAGCTGTCGACGGTGCTGCATCGCCTAACGATGGTAACACGCTGGCAATGTTCTTCATCACCGGCACACCGAAGCTCGTCGACGACGGCACGGCTCCCGTGCTCGTCTCTACCGTTCCTGCCAACGAAGCCACAGGCGTTTCGGCATCAGGCAAGATTGTGCTCACCTTCGACGAGCGCGTGAAGCTGGCCGACAATGCCAAGGGCATGATGTCTGTTGACAACGGCGCAGCCGGCACATGGCTGGTTGAACCCACCGTCAGCGGCAAGACTGTCACCTTCGAGTACAAAGGCCTGGAGTACAACACCAAGTTCAACTTCTCCATCGCCGGACAGAGCATCAGCGACCTGACGGACAACTACATGACCGACGCCATCGAGCTGTCGTTCACCACCATGGCTCGACCCACGGTGGACAAGAAGCTCTACGACAAGGTGGTGGATAATGTCGAAGACCTCTTGGCAGCCATCGCCGCCGCACAGGCCCGCACCGACAAGAACACCCGCTACCGCATCTTCATCAAGAACGGCGATTACACCATTCCTCTCTCTTCAAACATGAAGACCGTCAACGGCTTCGAGGTGCCTGAGTGCATCACCTTCATCAACACCGACAACGTGTCGTTCATAGGTGAGAGCCGCGACGGTGTCATAATCACCAACGGCATCGACAAGAACGAGACCTTCGCCGGCACCTACGGCACCACGTCGAAGTACGACGGCATCGGCAACAGCGATGTCTTCCAGCTACGTGGTCAGGGCTACTACTGGCAGGACCTCACCGTCGAGACAGGTATGGACGACGCCCGCGGCCGCGACATTGCCATTCAGGACCGCGGTACGCAGAACATCTACAAGAACGTGGGTCTGCGCGGATACCAGGACACTTGGACATCGAACAACGACAACGGTCTCTACTACTTCGAGGGTGGTTACGTCCGCGGACGCACCGACTACATGTGCGGTAAGGGCGACATATTCTGGAACGGAGTAGAGCTGCGCCAGATTGCCGGCGGCTATGCCGCAGTGCCCTCGAAGCCCGCCAAGTACGGCTGGATATACAAGGACTGCACCATCAACGGTGAAGGCTCCGGCGTAGACGGCAACTACACCCTCGGTCGCCCGTGGGGCAGCGGCACGCCCATCGCCCTGTTCATCGACACCAAGATGAACGTCGTTCCATCGGCCATCGGCTGGAACGAGATGAGCGGCGGCTGGCCAGCACGCTTCGCTGAGTACAACAGCATGACCAAAACTGGCAGCGTCATCGACCTCAGCAGTCGTAAGAAGACTTTCGGCGACGGCCACGAGAACAACCCCGTGCTCACCGCCGAGGAAGCTCTTGAGAACAGCGACCTGCACCGCATGTACGGCGACTGGGATCCCACCCTCGCCACCGAGCAGGCTCCATTAGCTACAAATGTTGAGCTGTCGGGCAACACGCTGACATGGTCGGGCAGCGACTACGCACTGCTCTATGCCATATGCGTTGACGGTTCCGTGGTGGACTTCACCACCGACACCAGCTTCGACCTGTCTAAGCTCCCATCCACTGCCCGTGCCCTGGCTTCAAGCCAGTCCACAACCTTCGCCATCCGCTCGGCCAACGAGATGGGTGGTCTGGGCGAGGCCGTTGAGGCCAACATCGGCACCGGCATCAGCGAGCTGGCCAACGAGGCTCCTGTGGCAGACACTCCTGCCTACAACACTGCCGGACAACGCGTTGAGCGTACGTTCAAGGGTATCGTGATAAAGAACGGCCGCAAGGTCGTGGTGAAGTAATCACTACCCTACTCCATTAAAAAGAGGGACGCCTTCGGGCGTCCCTCTTTTAGTATTATAGATATTCAAGTTTAGCTCAACATGTGTGAGCTTGCAAGAGCCGGACTACACCTGCTCAATGATCTTGGCACCCTCTTCCACAGCCTGCATGTTCAGGGGGATGAGAGAGTGGTGGCGTTCGGGAAGGGTCTTGAAGAGAGCCTTTTCCACACCTCTAGTGCTCACCACAGGAGCCACCTTGAGAAGTCCGCCAAGCACAATCATGTTGAACACCTTGCCGTTTTTCATCTCTGCGGCCTTGTCCATGGCATTGATGCGGTATACGGTGATGTCCTTGCGTGTTGGAGGATTGATGATTCCGAAGCCGTCGTAGATGAGTATGCCGCCAGCCTTGATCTTCGGTTCGAACTTGTCGAGCGAGGGCTGGTTGAGCACGATGGCAATATCGTACTTGCTGAGAATGGGCGACGAGATGCGGTCGTCGCTGACAATGACGGTGACGTTGGCAGTGCCGCCACGCTGCTCAGGGCCGTATGCCGGCATCCATGTCACCTCCTTGTCTTCCATGAGGCCGGAATAAGCCAGAATCTTTCCCATAGAGAGCACCCCCTGGCCTCCAAAGCCACTGATTATTATTTCTTTCTTCATGTGATTACCTATTTAATAATTGTTATTGTATCAGTGTCAACTGTCATGGTATCAGCCCTGGTGCTGTCGGAAGCCATGCTCCACTGCTCGGCCACCTCTGCCTCATCACCTTTCAGCGGGGCGGGGCCGTAGCAGGCCATGAACGCCATTGGCGCACTGAACCCAAGCACCTTCAACAGCGTGATGCAGAGTTTGTTATACCATTTTCGCATAGCCATAGTCTAAAGATTGGTTGTGTCTTTCAGGTCGCCCTTGGGGTAATAGGGGAACATGTTTTCCTTCATCCACTCGTTGGCCTTCGCCGGTGTGAGCTTCCAACCGCTGTTGCAGGTAGACACGAACTCAACGAGGCTCGAACCCTTTCCAGCCATAGAGGCATCGAAGGCCTTGCGCAGTGCTTTCTTAGCCTTCAGTATAGAGGCCACTGTCTCCACGCTCTGGCGAGTGACATAGCATGTGCCCTCCAACTGTGCAGCGATGTCGGCCATCTTCAGCGGGTAGCCATGCAGCTGAGGGTCGCGGCCGTAGGGGCAGGTAGAGGTTTTCTGACCAATGAGCGTGGTGGGTGCCATCTGGCCGCCCGTCATGCCGTAGATGGCATTGTTGACGAAGATGATGACAATGTTCTCGCCACGGTTCAGGGCGTGGATGGTCTCACATGTACCGATACATGCCAGGTCGCCGTCGCCCTGATAGGTGAACACCAGCCTGTCGGGCCAGCAGCGCTTGATGCCGGTGGCCAGTGCAGGTGCACGACCGTGGGCAGCCTCCTGCCAGTCGATATCTATATAATTGTACGCGAAGACAGCGCAGCCTACGGGGCTTACTCCCACGGCCTTGTCTTCCATGCCCATCTCCTCAATGACTTCGGCAATGAGCTTATGCACCACACCGTGCGAGCAGCCCGGGCAGTAGTGCATGTTGTTGTCGTTCATCAGCGTCGGCTTCTTGCAGACGATGTTCTCTGGTGAAACTATCTGATTTCTATCCATTGTCAATAATAAATTATCAATTGTTTATCAGCTTTGCTTGCAAAGCGCCAACTATTTCCTCCGGCTCCGGCACGATGCCTCCGAGACGGCCAAACTGCTCTACGGGTACGGCACCGTTGACGGCGAGGCGCACGTCCTGAACCATCTGTCCGGCATTGATTTCCACCACAAGTATGCCCTTCTTGGTCGCTGCCAGTCCGGCAATCTGCTTCGTGGGGAACGGGAACAGGGTGATGGGGCGGAAGAGGCCTACCTTCAGGCCTTCCTCGCGGGCTATCTCGATGGCTTTCTCGGCTATGCGGGCTGCAGATCCGAAGGCCACGATGGCATATTCGGCATCGTCCATGAGCTGCTCCTCGAAACGTACCTCGTTCTCCTCAATCTTGCGATATTTCTCCTGCAGGGCCAGGTTGCGCTGCTCCATAATCTCCGGTTTCAGCTCGAGCGAGGTGATGACCACACGCTCGCGGCCTCCCTTGGGCTTACCAGTAGAAGCCCAGGGGCACTGCTTGATAACCTCCTCGTCGGTGCGACGGGGCTTGAACGGCGGCAGCACCACCTTCTCCATCATCTGACCGATGACACCGTCGGAGAGAATCATGGCGGGGTTGCGGTACTTGAAGGCCAGCTCGAAGGCAAGGTCGACAAAGTCGGCCATTTCCTGCACCGACGACGGTGCCAGCACAATGACCTTATAGTCGCCATTGCCGCCACCGCGCGTAGCCTGGAAGTAGTCGCCCTGCGAGGGCTGGATGGTACCCAGGCCGGGGCCGCCGCGCTGTACGTTGACAAACACGCCTGGCACCTCAGCGCCAGCCATGTAGGTGATGCCCTCCTGCATAAGTGCCACGCCGGGAGAGCTTGACGAGGTCATGGCGCGCTTGCCAGCCCCGGCAGCACCATAGACCATATAGATAGAAGCCAGCTCGCTCTCAGCCTGCACCACCTGCATGCCGGTGGTTTCCCAAGGCTTCTGCTCGGCCAGCGTTTCTATAACCTCACTTTGCGGAGTGATAGGATAGCCGAAATAGCCGTCGCATCCGCAACGAATAGCAGCATGGGCTATTGCCTCATTGCCTTTCATCAACACAACTTCATTCTCTGCCATAGCTTATTCCTCCACTTTTTTACGATACACGGTGATACAGCCGTCGGGGCATACAATGCCGCAGGAGGCACAACCCACACATGCATCTTCATTAACGGCCTCCACGTAAGGATAGCCGTGTACATTAACTTTGTTGGCCAAAGCGATGACATCCTTCGGGCAGGCGATGACGCAGAGCGAGCATCCCTTGCAACGGTCGGTATTCACCACGATGGCGCCTTTTAACTTTGCCATATTAATCTGTTTAACTCTTCACTTTCTGAAATTGCGTGCAAAGTTAGCAAGAAAAACACAATCCATCAAATTTTTCCGCATAAAAGTTTGACTGGTTGCGTTTTTCTTGCTATCTTTGCACTCAATTATGGACAATAACAGCATTTTACAGAAACTTGACGGACTGGAGGCCCGCTTCGAGGAGGTTTCCACAATGATTACCGACCCGAGCGTGATTGCCGACCAGCAGCGATTCGTGAAACTTACGAAGGAGTACAAGGACTTGGGCGACATCATGGATGCCCGACGCAGGTACATAGCCTGCCTGAACGGCATCAAGGAGGCCAAGGACATTCTGGCCAACGAAGACGACCCCGAGATGAAAGAGATGGCTCGCGAGGAGCTGGCCGCCAATGAGGCCTTGCAGCCCAAGTTGGAGGAAGAGATAAAGGTGGCGCTCATTCCCAAAGACCCTGAAGACGCCAAGAACGTGCAGATGGAGATACGCGCCGGAACGGGCGGCGACGAAGCCTGCCTCTTTGCCGGCGACCTGTTTAAGATGTACAAGAGCTTCTGCGACTCCAAGGGCTGGCAGCTGTCGATAACCAGCGTTAGCGAGGGGGCCGTAGGTGGCTTCAAGGAAATAGACTTCGCCGTCAGTGGCGCCGATGTCTACGGAACGCTGAAATACGAGTCGGGCGTACATCGCGTGCAACGTGTACCTGCCACTGAGACACAGGGCCGCATGCACACCTCAGCAGCCACTGTTGCCGTGCTGCCCGAGGCCGACAAGTTCGAGGTTCACGTCAATGAGGGCGAGATAAAGTGGGACACCTTCCGCTCCAGCGGTGCTGGCGGACAGAACGTGAACAAGGTGGAGTCTGGCGTACGCCTGCGCTACATGTGGAAGAACCCGAACACGGGCGAGACCGAGGAAATACTCATCGAGTGTACCGAGACCCGCGACCAGCCCAAGAACAAGGAGCGCGCCCTGTCACGACTCTATACCTTCATCTATGACAAGGAGCACCAGAAGTATATGGACGACATTGCCTCGCGCCGCAAGAGCCTCGTCTCCACCGGCGACCGCTCTGCCAAGATACGCACATACAACTTTCCGCAGGGCCGCGTAACCGACCACCGCATAGGATTCACCACCCACGACCTACAGGGCTTCCTCGGCGGCGACATCCAGCCCATGATCGATGCCCTGACCGTGGCCGAGAACGCCGAGCGCATGAAAGAAAGCGAGCTTTAAGTAAAAAACCCATTAGCCCCATTAGTCCAATTAGTCCCATCACCCAATCAAAAATTCCCCATGACCAGAAAAGAACTCATACAGCAAATCCGCGAGAAACAGTCGTTTCTCTGCGTAGGCCTTGATACCGACCTGAAGAAAATACCCCAGCACCTGCTGGCCGACGACGACCCTATCTTCGCTTTCAACCGCGCCATCATCGACGCCACCGCGCCATATTGCGTCAGCTACAAGCCCAACCTGGCTTTCTACGAGGCCTTCGGCGTAAAGGGCCTCATGGCCTTCGAGAAGACCGTCAACTACCTGAAGCAGCAGTGCCCCAACCACTTCATCATTGCCGACGCCAAGCGCGGCGACATAGGAAACACGTCGGCCATGTACGCCCGCACATTCTTTGAGGAGTACGACGTGGACTCGCTCACCGTGGCTCCTTACATGGGCGAGGATTCCGTCTCGCCTTTCCTCGGCTATGAGGGTAAGTGGGTAATCCTGCTGGCACTGACATCGAACAAGGGTTCACATGACTTCCAGCTGACAGAGGACAAGGACGGAGAGCGTCTTTTCGAGAAAGTACTCAAGCAGAGTCAGCAGTGGGCCACCGACGAGCAGATGATGTACGTGGTTGGCGCCACCCAAGGCCGTATGTTCGAGGACATCCGCCGTCTGGCTCCCACCCACTTCCTGCTGGTTCCCGGCGTCGGCGCACAGGGCGGCTCGCTGCAGGAGGTGTGCAAATACGGAATGACAAAAGACTGCGGACTGTTGGTTAACAGCTCGCGCGGAATAATCTATGCCTCTGGCGGCGAAGACTTTGCAGCCGTGGCAGCAGAGAAGGCCCATGAGCTTCAGCAGCAGATGGCAGCTGAGCTGAAAGCCATCTAACCAACCACCGTCACGATGATACTGATAGCAGACAGCGGAAGCACTAAAACCGACTGGTGGCTGTCGGCAGCCGACGGCAGCACAAAGGGCACCCTGATGACCACGCAGGGCATGAACCCCTTCCACCAGGACGAGCAGCAACTGTCGGCAGTGCTCACCACTGAGCTGCTGCCACAGCTGGCCAGCCGCCGACCCGAGCACATATATTTCTATGGCAGCGGCTGCACCAAGGAGATGGCACCCACCATGAGGAGAGTGCTCAAGGCTGCCATGCCCGATGCACAGACCATCGACGCAAACAGCGACATGCTTGGTGCGGCGAGAGCTGTCTGCGGCAGGAGCGAGGGCATTGTCTGCATTCTTGGCACCGGAGCAAACTCATGCCTTTACAACGGCCACGACATTGTGGCCAACACGCCGCCGTTGGGATACATCCTCGGCGACGAAGGGTCGGGAGCCGTCATCGGCAAGAACTTCATCAACGCCATGTACCGTGGCATGCTGCCAAAAGCTGTGGTGGAAGACTTCGAGCGCGAGCAGCAGCTCACCATGGCACAGGTCATGGACCATGTCTACCGCCAGCCCCTGCCCAACAGGTTCTTGGCATCGATGTCGCCATTCATCCACCAGCACTTGAACGTCAAGGAGGTGAGAAGCCTGGTAACCGAATGTCTGCAGAAGTTCATACGCACCAATCTCAGACAGTACGGCAAGCCCCATCTGCCTATCGGGGCCGTTGGCAGCATAGCTTACCATTACCGCCAGTTGCTACATGAAGCCGCCCTTGGCGAGGGATTCACAACAGGACGCATACTGAAAAGCCCCGTCAAGGGACTAATAGAATACCACTGCTGATGAGCGACAGATTGTGGAACAGTAACTACTGCAAGGTGATGGCGGCCAACTTCTCGCTGTTCTTTGCCTTCTACATACTGACGCCTTTGCTGCCGCTATACCTCAGCGAGCATTTCGGCGCCACCAAGGACGTGATAGGCATGGTGCTGTCGGGCTATACCATCACCGCCCTGCTCTTCCGCCCCTTCAGCGGCTTCTTCGTCGATGCGTTTCCCAGAAAGACGGTACTCATGGTGAGCTTCACGGTCTTCGCCATATTCTTTGCAGGCTATCTTGCAGCCTCCACGCTTCTTGCCTTCACCATCGTGCGCACACTTCACGGCGGCCCCTTCGGTGCACTGACGGTGGCAAACTCAACGATGGCCATCGACGTGCTGCCTTCGAGCCGTCGCACTGAGGGCATAGGCTACTATGGGCTGTCGAACAATCTGGCAATGGCCATAGCGCCAACCATAGGCATCTACATCTACCGCTATACCCACAGCTTTGAACTGATTTTCTGGATAGCACTGGCTGTGGCAACGACAGGGCTGGCAGTAGACGCCACAATAAAGAACTCCCAGCCCCAGCCTGCCGCCAAAATAGAAAAGGGAGCCGGGCCGCTGATTTCCTGGGACCGTTTCTTCCTTACGCGCGGCTGGCTGTTAGGCCTCAACATGGTGGCCTTCGGATTCTGCTTCGGAGTGCTGAGCAACTATCTTGCCATCTACGGCAAGGAGCAGTTGGGAATAAGCGGCGGCACGGGCACGTATTTCATGCTCTGCTCCGTAGGACTGATACTCAGCCGGCTGCAAGGCGGACGCGCCCTGCGACAGGGGCGGCTAACGCACAATGCCGCAGAGGGAATGATTATATCACTCGTAGGCTACACCCTGTTCATTGCCGTGCCCACATTGGTTCACCACACAACCCCCATCATGGCGGCCTATTACGGCTCGGCACTGCTCATCGGTCTGGGCAACGGCCACATGTGGCCGGCCTTCCAGAACATGATCATCGGGGTGGCAGAGAACAACCGCCGCGGCACTGCCAACTCCACCATACTCATATCGTGGGATGTGGGCATGGGCCTCGGCATACTGCTTGGCGGCGTGGTGGCCGAACTATTAGGCTACGGAGCCACCTTCTGGACGGTAGCCGCCGTCAATGCCATAGGCGTGACCATGTTTTTCACTGCCACGCGCCAGTTCTTCATGGCCCGCAGGCTGAACACGGACATCAGATAGCACAACCTATTATATATATATATAAGCATGACAATGACAACAGACTTCATTCTTCGCATTTTCATCGCCGCCATCTTAGGCGGAATCATCGGCTTAGAGCGTGAGTACCGCGCCAAGGAAGCCGGTTTCCGTACCCATTTCCTTGTTGGGCTGGGTTCGGCCCTGTTCATGATTATGTCGCAGTGGGGCTACGACGACGTTCTCAGACATCTTGGTGGGAGCGCATCGGTAGACCCCTCGCGAATAGCCTCACAGGTGGTTACAGGCATTGGCTTCATCGGTGCAGGCACAATAATCTTCCAGAAGCACATGGTGCGCGGCCTGACCACCGCCGCAGGGCTATGGGTGACGGCAGCCATTGGCTTGACCTGCGGCTCGGGCATGTATCTGCTGGCCACCACAGCCACCGTACTTGTGTTGCTCTGCTTAGAGGCAATGAACTACCTGCTCCACCGCTTCGGGGCGAGGAATATCATGGTTACATTCGTCTCACCAACGAGAGAAGGAGTGCAGCAAGTGCTGAAACAGATGAAAGGCGACGCCATAAAGGTGACGACGTGCGAGATGAGAGACCGTCACAACAGTTGCGAGGTGACGCTTGAGCTACAGGTTAAGCGCGACAAGTATGAATCGCAGCTTATAACTCTGATGGACAGGCTTCAGGGCATGACCATCGAGCTCATAGAATAGGCCAAGGCCGCGCCGATGGCAGTGCAGTACTGCGAGTACTTGGGTATATGGAACCGTATGTCGTAGAGCTGCTCCAATGGCGGGAACACCTCCTTGCACTGCGGCAGCAGCGTCAGGTTGCCAATGAGCACGAAGTCGCGGATGTTGCTGCCGCGTGCCGACAGCCAGGCAGCAGAGCCTATGGTTTGCAAAACCATTGAGATGATGCCGGCAGCTATGTCTTCCTTGGGCGCATCACTCTGAGCCCGCGCGAAGATAGAGGCTGTGGCATCCATAGGCAGGCCGGGCAGGGGCTGGGCGCTGATGTCGCCTATCAGCAGGTTCACGTTCTTGATGTCTCCCTGCTGGGCCATAGAGGCAACCTGCTTGACGTCAGACGTGTTGAGAATAACCCGCGACAGCCCGGCAAGAGTGCCTCCGCCAATGCCAATACCGCCAATGTGGCGCATCTCGCTACCGTCGCAGAGAACAAACGACGTACCCGTGCCCATAGAGACAACAATGGTGTGGTCGAGCTTCGACTCGTAGCGGGCACCGAGGCCGTCGGCCAGGAACTCCTCAACCTTCTTCGTTGGCAGACCATAGACAGGTCCCTTCACGTAGGCAGAGCCAACGCCGGTAAGCATAACGTGCTCCACTTCCGACAGCTCTATCCCATTGTCGTGAAGATACTTGCCGAAGGCTCCATAGAGCGAGGTTATTGGGTCGGCAGCGGTAATGCGTATAGGGGCTGAAATCTTATCGTCCCTGATGCCTACAATCTTTGTCGTGGATATGCCCACGTCTATACCAAGGATAATACTCATAGCGTTATATTCGTTTTAAGTTTCACTCAAACATCGATGCCCAGTCAAGAAAGCGCTCAACACCCTTATGGCCGAAGCGCTCAAGGCTTTGTGCAGCCTGGACAACAGAAAGCACACGGTCGGGATGGCTCTTCGAGAAGAATTTGTCTGCATAACACACCACCATCTCTTCCAGTTCCTCAGGCTCAAAGCCTGGCAGTCCTGTGCCAGTGTGGCGCTCGGCCACGCGGGCGTGGCGCTCCCATCCCTCGCGGCGCAGCAGCTCGGCGCCTATCTGTCCGTGGCGCAGGTAGGGTTCAGTGCCGTAACAGAAGATACTGGGTGCTGAGCACCAGCGGATGCCTATGTCGTGCAGCATGGCCGCCTCCTCAACAAACTGACGGTCGATACGCAGCTCGGGATGGCGGTCACAGATAAGCAGGCAGCGGTCGGCAACCTGGCGGGAGTGCTTCAACAGCAGCTCTCTGAGGGCTGATGGTGCCTCTGAGGTCGCTGGGCCTTCCAGGGGCAACATGGCCAATGGGGATGCAGGGGTTTGTAAAGCCCCTGCATCCCCAAACTCCGGATAGTATTTATCAATTATTTTTTTGTAATCCACAATTCTCAAGTCAAGACCTCTCAATCCAGGCAATAGTGTCGCCCTGACGGATGTTCTGACCGGGCTTCACGCTGATGTCAACAAGCTTGCCTCCGAGGGCTGCCGGAATCTCTACTATCTCACCCCACTTGGTCTGCAGATAGCAGAAGGTGTCGCCCTCCTTGTACTGCTGGCCTATGAACGGCTCTATGCATGGTGCCATCACGCCCTCGCCGCCGAAGCTCCAGATGAGCTGTCCGGCAAACGGCGACTTCACGGCGTCGGCCTTGGCATGCTTGAGTGCATCTATCTCTTCCTGCGAGATTTTCTTCCCTCCACCCAGCTTGGAGTCCTTCACCTTCTGGATGTCGGCGAGCAGCTGCTTCTTGGCCTGACCACTCTTGAACGGACGGTACTGCTCAGGATGCATGGCCAGCTCGAACAGCTCCTCATCGTCTTGGCCATAGTCCCAGCCGTTATCATCCATCTCCTTGCGGAATCCGTCGAGAGCATTAGGCAGTAGCGTGTGCGGGTCTACGTCGGTAAACTCACGGTTCTGGGCCTTGGCCAGCTCTATAAGCTCAGGAGCAATGGTGCCAGGCACCTTGCCGCTCTTGCCCAGTATCATGCCCCAGATGGCATCGTCCATCATCACGTAGCGGCCCTTGCCCTGTTCCATTGTGAGCAGGTTCATCAGGGCAATGTTCTTAGTGTACTGCGAGAACGGGGTAACCAGTGGCGGATAGCCCACGCGCGGCCATACATATTCAACTTCGTTGAACAGCTTGACGAGCATGTCGTCCATGGTAAGGGCCGCCTCGCCCTTCTTTTCGCGCAACTTGTTTATCATGGTCTGTATGGGTCCCAGGTCGGCCATCATAGAACCCATCATTCCGCCGGGCAGCCCACTGCCGAGCAGCAGGCTCGACATGTGCTTGTTGGCCGGGTTGATGAAGCATCCCAACCAGTCGTCGATGAACTCCTGGGTAAGCGTGCGCGCCTGCATGTAGGCATTCATATTCAGCTCTGCCACCTCGAAGCCCTCGTTCTTAAGCATCGACTGCACGGAGATGATGTCCGGGTGCACCTTTCCCCAAGACAGCGGCTCTATGGCGGTGTCGATGATGTCGGCACCGTTGTTGCACACCTCAAGGATCGAGGCCATCGACAGTCCTGGGCCTGAGTGGCCGTGGTACTGTATGACGATGTCGGGATGCTTGGTCTTGATGCTCTTGGTGAGCGCACCGAGCATGGCCGGCTGTCCGATACCGGCCATATCCTTCAGACAGATTTCTTCAGCGCCGGCAGCAATCACCTCGTCGGCAATGGCGGTATAGTACTCCACTGTATGTATGGGCGAGGTGGTGATGCAGAGTGTGGCCTGCGGCGTCATGCCGGCAGCCTTGGCCCACTTTATTGATGGTATGATATTGCGGGTGTCGTTAAGTCCGCAGAAGATACGGGGAATGTCCACGCCCTGGGCGTGCTTCACCTTGTACATCAACTCGCGCACATCGTCGGGAACGGGGTACATGCGCAGGGCATTAAGACCACGGTCAAGCATGTGGGTCTTGATGCCCACCTCGTTGAATGGCTTGCAGAATGCCCGCACGGCAGCATTGGGGTTCTCGCCCGCCATGAGGTTTACTTGCTCGAAAGCACCGCCGTTTGTTTCCACGCGGCTGAAGCAACCCATGTCGATAATCACTGGCGCAATGCGCTCCAACTGGTCCTTGCGCGGCTGGAACTTACCGCTCGACTGCCACATGTCGCGATAGACAAGGCTGAACTGAATCTTCTTCTTCATATAGCTATTTTAGGTTTTTAATTAAGATTGTTGCAAAGATAGGAATAATCTGTGTAACAACCAAACAAAACAGAACAAAAATTTCTCTTTTTTGTTGTTTTGTGCCACAAATAACCTGTTATTACCGTCCTGCACGATGTATCATCACACAAAAACTGATGATAATACCAAGCAACAGTCCCACACAACCAATGACAGGCCATGGCGAGGGATGGCTGAAGAGCAACACAGTGGCAGGGATGGCCAGCGCCATCAAGAGTAACACCAATGCCGAGATGCGTGTCATGCGGATGAGCAACTCATACTGCCGTGGGGTCTTCACCTCAACAGGCATATTTAATGTGTGTGGGAAATAGGCGCCTAACAGCAGGCAACCGCCAACCACCGTCACTAAGATACAAGGAAACAACAGCCCCCAGGGCGACCCATAGCCGTTGGGACGGCCGCTCAAGTCGAAATGTGTGGCTACAACATTGGGGGCATGGGTAATCATCAAGATGATGAGCGCCCAAACAACTATAGCCAGCACAAGGAAAACCATCTCGAAGACAGTGCCCTCGGTGGTGCGACAAACCTTAACCTTCTCTTTGGAATTGTTTTTCATTTCTCTTATCATTAATGAGTTACGTTATTGTTTATTATCACATCTTCTTCTTGGGCAGACGCTTTGCCTTGCGCAGTGCCTCGGTGATAATCCACTGCAGCTGGCCGTTGGTGCTGCGGAACTCGTCAGCAGCCCAAGCTTCTATCGCGTCCATCGTGTCGGCATCGACACGCAATATGAAATTCTTTGTTTTCTTCTCTGCCATAGGCTTATCTTATGACGAATAAACGTGGGGAAAGGAAGACGAATGGACGAATGTACATTTTTGTTGTGTCAGAACTTCTTGTAATAGAGTCGTGTTTTTGGAACTATCTCTAATTTCTCTGCACCGAAGTTTATCAGAATACCATTGTCTATACCCTCTCCTCATATCCCGCATACAGCTGCCTGCGCACGGTCTTTGCACACTCAATAATCTTGTCAACTAACTCTTGATTCTCCATAAACATTATTTTTATGATTATCCGCAAAGATACCACCAAAGCCCGAAGGGCTGATAAGACCACAGGCAGGGGTGCCGCTCCAGCTCCGCTGGCTTGCTACCGAAGGGACGCAAGAACCCCTGCAAGTCAGCGGCGTGAAGGCAACCCCGAAGGGGTGACAGAAGAATCCTGCCGCCCTTTCAGGGCTTTTGTATACGCTACCGTTTGCAGGGGTTCTTGCGTCCCTTCGGTAGCAAGCCAGC
>JAFSKJ010000001.1 GCA_017449025.1 Prevotella sp.
CATCCTGAGTTCATTACCTGCCGTTAAGTTACATGTGGGCTACATACCAGTTACATACACTATGCCCAAAATCTTATGATATGTTAATTTTCATCACATTAGTGACTATTTTTTTGAAAAATAGGCTGACACGCTGACACAACGCCGATGTACAGGGCGTTTGCAGCCTTTTTCAAGGGTGACACGGGTGACACAAGGTTGACACATTTGCTGGGCGGCGAGAGGGATTTTTCTGTTCGGCAGAGCATGCGAAAAAAGTGAATTCTCGAGAGAATTGAACGGAAAAGTGGCACTTAAGCATGAGCAAGGGTGCTCTGAGCGTTGAATTCTCGAGAGAATTCGAAATTTATAGCATACTTTTTGCTGTTAGAGCATGGAGAAAAACTTTGTTACTCATTGTCTATGTATTAAAAAATCTTATGGAAAACTACAAGAAGGTATTAATGAGGTATCTCTACCGTCAGGAGTGGAGAAAGAAGTATGTGACGCTCAACGAGGTATGCAATATGACTCGTAAGGGCAAGCTACCGTCTGGTGGGTGGAGGCCTGCCTACTACGGAGTCGCAAGTATCTCTGTTTCAGCAGTATGCCTACAAGCGTGCTGCCGACTATGCCCAGAACGCCAACAACCACTCTGCCGCCACACTTCTCGGCAACCACCTGCTCAGAAACGGCTTCCAGAAGGGTACGGGACGCGAAAGGAGACGCTATATAGTGGCTCGCTACCAGTGACATCTGGGGTGACACGTGTGTCAGCCTTGTGTCACCCGTGTCACCCTTGAAAAAGGCTGCAAACGCCCTGTACATCGGCGTTGTGTCAGCGTGTCAACCTATTTTTCGATTTTTATTAGTTTATGAGTTTATTGGTTAAATGATGTTAAGCCAAATTACATTGTCATGAAATACATACCATAGGCCGCCGCCTGCGGCATCGTAACTACAGAATTAGGGTGTTCTTTTGATGTACCTCAATATTCTTTATACAAACCTATAGGAAGAAGATTCCGTAGGCATCAGGTCGTTGATTAGTTTCATGGTGTATTATTTTTCATGCAAAAGCCTAACTTTTTATCGATTAATCGGAATACTTTGGCAATTATTTATTACCTTTGTGCCCAAAATGCAACCAAAAAATAACGACCTGTGCGGTTGAGCTGTAGTATGACCGCAAGGCGGTCACCTCTCAATAATCGGGCGGTGCAAAGCACCCCCGGAGAAGGTGAGGTGAGGACAACGCCCCTGTAGGGGTCGCCCAATACTGCTGCTGGGGCACTCTTTTAGAGTGCTTTCTGCCTACTTCCTGCTTCCGCAGGTCCTTCGGACACTGCGGTTATTGAGCGTAGACGCTTTCAGCGTCTTTCAACCGCACAGGTCGAAAAATATGGTAGCAACAATAAAGGCAACGGTTAATGCCAGACCCACCTCCTTGATGGGTGGGAATGGCTGCGCATGAGTTGTCGAACAAATAGAAACCAAGAAAGGGAAATCGAAGGGAAAAGCAGATTGAAGATTGATATGGGAAAGATTATCGTTGCAGGCATAGGGCCTGGCAGTAAGGAGGACATGACGCCTGCAGTGGCCGCCGCACTGGCAGAGGCCGACGTGGTGGTTGGCTACAAGTATTATTTCCAGTTCATCAAGCCATTGGTGGCCGGGGGCTGCGAGTGTATAGACACGGGGATGAGGCGAGAGCGCGAACGGGCGGAGCAGGCTTTTGAGCTGGCAGAGCAGGGAAAGACCGTTGTGGTAATCTCGTCGGGCGATGCAGGCATCTATGGCATGGCCCCACTGATCTACGAGATGCAAGAGGTGAGAGGCGAGAGGATTGAAATAGAAGTCCTGCCCGGCATCTCTGCCTTCCAGAAGGCGGCCTCGCTGCTGGGAGCACCCATAGGCCACGACATGTGCATCATCTCGCTCAGCGACCTGATGACCCCATGGGAGCTGATAGAACGTCGCATAAAGGCAGCTGCCTCCGCCGACTTCGTGATTGCCGTCTACAACCCGAAGTCCCACGACCGCTACTGGCAGCTTTACCGCATGCAAGAGCTGTTGCTCAGCGAGCGCAATGCCTACACTCCCGTTGGCTATGTGCACCAGGCAGGTCGCGAGGAACAGGCAATCAAGGTGACTACACTTGGCGAGTTCAACCCGGAGGATGTGGATATGTTTACTGTCATCCTCATCGGCAATTCGCAGTCGTACGTGACAGACGGGAAAATCATCACGCCTCGTGGGTACTACAGAGGTGAGAGGCAAGAGGTGAGAGGTGAGAAGATAGGCCAGAACATCATGATAGAATCTTTTCTTACCATCTCGAAAGAGTTGCGCCGTCAGGACTACCCATTAGGCCATAAATGGGCTCTGCTCCACGCCATCCACACCACCGCCGACTTCGAGATGGAAAACATACTCTACAGCGACGACGATGCTGTAGAGAGTATATATAACAAGGTAAAGGACGGCACACTGAAAACTATTGTCACCGATGTGACCATGGTGACCAGCGGCATACGTAAAGGCGCCCTGCAACGGCTTGGCATCGAGGCCAAGTGCTACCTGCAAGATGCCCGTGTGGCAGAACTAACCAAACACCCCTCCCTTGGGGAGGGGCAAGGGGTGGGCCTTACCCGCACTCAGGCCGGCATCCGTCTGGCTGTCGAGGAGCACCCCGATGCACTCTTCGCTTTTGGCAATGCGCCAACGGCCCTGATGGAACTCTGCGCCTTGATTCGCAAGGGCAAGGCACATCCTGCCGGTATCATCGCCGCTCCTGTCGGCTTCGTTCATGTGCGTGAGTCGAAGCATGGGGTGAAGCCTTTCCGTGACATCCCTAAGATTATTGTTGAGGGTCGCAAGGGCGGCTCGAATCTTGCAGCCACACTCTGCAACGCAATCCTCACCTTCGACGATGCTGCCCAACTGAAACCCGGACGCGACCTATAGACACAAGAACAGCCATTATGCGATTTATTGTCATCGGAATTACAGACAACCCCCAGCCGTGGTTTCCGCCCGAGGTACTGGAGATTATCAGGGGCGGAAAGGTGTTCTCGGGCGGCAAGCGCCACCATGACATCTTGTCACCCCTGCTGCCCGAAGGTGCAGAGTGGATAGACATAACTGTGCCTATAGACAAAGTATTTGAACAGTATGACCTGGCTGCCGGCGGTGGGGCTATTATTGTCTTTGCCAGCGGCGACCCGCTGTTCTTCGGCTTTGCCAACACCATCAGGCGTAAGATGCCTGAGGCGGAAATAGTGGTCTATCCCACATTCAACTCCTTGCAGATGCTGGCTCATCGGTTGCTGATGCCCTATCACGACATGCGTGTCGTCTCGCTGACAGGCCGTCCGTGGCATGAGTTCGACAGAGCACTCATAGAAAGAACTGCGAAGACGGGCGTCCTGACAGACAAGGAGCACACCCCAGCCGCCATTGCCCAGCGTATGCTCGACCACGGCTATACCGATTATACGATGTATGTAGGCGAACATCTTGGCAATCCATCAAAGGAAAGACTCACGACGTTGACGCTCGAAGAGGCGGCAAACAGAGACTTCGCTATGCCCAATTGCGTGATTCTCGATGTCAAGACCATCGAACGCAACAAGCCCTTCGGCATTCCCGACGCTGCCTTCGCCCTGCTCAATGGTCGCGAGAAGATGATAACTAAGATGCCCATCCGCCTGCTTACACTCCAGACCCTTGACCTGCCCCGCAAGCATGTGCTTTGGGACATTGGTTTCTGCACTGGCAGCATATCGATAGAAGCCCGTCTGCTGTTCCCCCATCTGCATATCGAGGCCTTCGAAATCCGTCCTGAGTGCGAGGCCATAATCCACGAGAACGCCCGCAGGTTCGGGGCGCCTGGCATCAACGTACACACCGGCGACTTCCTCGTGACGGACATCTCTTCACTCCCTCGTCCCGACGCCGTCTTCATCGGTGGACATGGTGGACGGCTCAAGGACATCTTTGAGAAGATATTGACGGTACTGGCCGACGATGGCTGCATAGTGATGAATAGTGTCAAAGCACCAAAGGTGGCCACTGACAGCCGGCAACTCTGGGACGAGGCCTGCGAGGCATTGAAGCTGAGACAGGAGCCGCCACTTCACATCCAACTTAACGACAATCACCCTATTACCATATTGAAATGCAGAAGATAGCGATTATTCAGATTAGCGATGCTGGCAACGACATTGCCGACACCTTACTGCGCGAACTTGGTGCCAAGATGATTCTTAGAACTGATGTTGGCAAGCGTTGGAAAGACCACGATGCCTTTGTCTTCATCGGCGCCATGGGCATCTGTGTGCGCACCATAGCCCCTTATATCAAGGACAAGCACGAAGACCCGGCCGTGGTCTGCATAGACAGCTTGGGCCGAAACGTGATTTCCGTGCTTAGCGGACATATAGGAGGTGCCAACAACCTGGCTCGCGAAGTGGCTGCGATGATAGGTGCCCGTGAGGTCATCACCACGCAGAGCGACAATGCCGGCCTTTGGGCACTCGACACCCTGCATAGCCAGTTCAACTGGATGATTCTTGACGACGGCAGACTCAACGAGTGTGTTTTTGCGTTTGTCAACCGCCAGCCTACAGCCTTGTTGCTGAAGACATGCGACGAGGGCACGGACTATCTGAGAAAAACGCTGCCGAGCCATGTCACCTTGGTGAATGGCATAGACGAGGTGGACGAGAACCATTATAAGCTCTTCATTGTCGTGTCGTCTTTCAACGAAATGGTTGCAGACTCCATACCTACCTTGCAGTACATACCCTTGACAGCCACAATAGGTTTCGGCCTTGCTCATCAGGCCGAGCCTGCCGAAGCCATCTATAACGAGATGGAACAGGCCATGATGGACAGAGGCGTTTTCCCTTGTGCCCGACAGTGGTGCACCATCGATGTCAAAGCCAACGAGCCATTCATAAAAGTGCTGGAGGCACATGGCGAGACGGTGCGTTTCTTCACTGCAGAAGAATTATCGCAGGTGGAAGTGCCAAATCCCAGCGAGACCGTTCAGAAGCATGTTGGCACACCCAGTGTCTGTGAGGCTGCAGCCATTCTTGGCTCCAATCGCGGCAAGCTGATTGTTTCCAAGGTAAAAGGCAAGAACTGGACAGCGGCCCTTGCCATTGACTACAAATATCTTCAAGAACATAAAGGCCATGTTGAGATTGTAGGCGCCGGCCCAGGCGATCCCGACCTCATATCTGTTCGTGGCCGTAGGATGCTGGAGCAGGCCGACCTTATCCTCTATGCCGGCTCACTGGTGCCCAAAGCCCTGACGGAGTGCCACAAGCCCGGTGCCGTGGTGCGCTCTTCTGCAGACATGAACCTCGAGGAACAATGTGCGCTGATGAAGGAGCATTACGACAAGGGGCACTTCATAGTGCGTCTGCACACCGGCGACCCCTGTATCTTTGGTGCCATCCAGGAGCAGATGGCCTTCTTCGACGCCAACGGCATGGACTATCACATCACCCCGGGCATCTCATCGTTCCTCGCTGCTGCCGCAGAGCTGAAGAGTCAGTTCACCATTCCTGAGCGCTGTCAGACGATTATCCTCACACGCGGAGAAGGCCGTACACCTATGCCAGAGAAAGAGCAGTTGCACTTGCTGGCTCGTTCACAATCCACCATGTGCATCTTCCTTTCAGCTTCCATCGTCGATGATGTGCAGCGCGAACTGCTTCAGGAATATCCCGAGGACACTCCCGTTGCCGCCTGCTATCATCTCACATGGCCCGACCAAAAGACATATCGCGGAGTACTGAAAGACCTCGCCAAGATTGTCCACGACAACCACCTCACCCTCACCACCATGATTGTCGTGGGCGAGGCCATCGACAACCGCCAAGGTCTCTCTGCCCTCTACGACAAGCACTTCACCCATCTCTTCCGCGAGGGTGACAAATCTTAAATTCGTAATTTCACCTAAATTATATAAAAGGTGGGGCAAAGATGAAGGAATTCCGGAAATTCTTTGTACCTTTGCACACAAAATGTGCGGGGAGCTGCTATCGCTCAGCCATTGATGCAAGCATCATGGCTCTCGCTTAACCGCAGCTTTGCCGGCGTAGAACAAATTACAGAATGATTATGATAGGAACAACAGCGAAATTAACTCCAGACACATTCACGCTGACCGTGCCAAAGGCAGATGTGAGTTTCTTCAAGACGATGGCCAAGAAGATGGGCTGGACGATAGAGCGCAAGCGCGCGGCTAAACCTCGCCTCTACGACCCCGAGACAGGTGACTGTCTGAACGATGCAACGATGAAGGTCATTGAGGATGCCCGCAAGGGGAAGGATGTCATCGAGGTAGGTTCGATGGACGACTACCTGAAATTGGTCAGCAATTTGTAGGTGGCGATGGCAAAATTCACTCTCAAACTCACCAAGCGGAATCACGACCACCTATTGCACGGCGACTACGAGGGCTATCGCGAGTGCCACATTACGCCCGACTGGCTGCTCATCTACGTCAAGGACACCGAAATCAAGATTATCTCGCTCTCGCGGACAGGCACGCACTCCGACCTGTTCGGGAAGAAGAAACGATAAAAAGCGGATAATACACAAGTGCGGGGAGCCGGAGGCCGACGGGATGTCGGCGCGGCTCCCCGCACTGCGTTATTACTATAAGACTTTAGTGTCTCACATTTATACCTATCTCCTGTCTTGTCCGCGAGTCATACTGTTTGTCGCGTGTGTGGTAGTTGCCGGGCCGGCCGTCGACGGTAATGCGCAGGATGCGCTTGCCTTTCTTCAGATAGTCGAAGCGGGGGTCGATGAGGCGGTCGCAGTTGTACTTGCGTGATGCCTCGGTCTCGGCTAATCGCTGGGCTTCGGCAAGCGACAGCCCTTGCAGCTTCTGTTTGCCTTCTTGCGTGGAGATGTCAATGGTATAGGTGATTCGGTCACCAACGGGCACCAAGTCGTAGCTATTGTAGCTCGTGCCCCTGGCATCAACGCCCATGCCTGTGGCATAGCCGCCAGCACCAGAGCGTGGGCTGCTGCAAGAGCAGACGGTCAATATCGTTGTGGCTGCAAAAGCCATCAGAAGTATGTTCTTTTTCATAGTCTGAATTCCTTCAGAAGTTGTAAGATAATCCAAGGCCTATAATACTTTCGCCTATTGTGGCGTCTCTGAGCATATTGATACCAGCAGACAGAGATGAGCCATTAGAAAAAAAGAAATCTTCATGAAAAAGAGAATAGTCTTGAATTACATAGTTTTTCTTGATTTTATTAGCTGCGATTAAGCAATATGTACCAAGCCCTCCACCAATAGCCATACATGATATACCTGCAATTAAAAGATTGTTGTTGTGAACCATCCCATCTTGAGAAGCAGCTACCATATAAGCTCCTCCTAAAACACATGTGCCACCACCTATCCATCCTAAAAGTTTTAGATTCCGTGCTTTTCTTAAAGGATTATTTGCTACATAATCCATCCTCAGCAATGCTCTGTCGTTAAACTGCTGTGTTCCATCATTCTGATTATTCGGCGTATAGAGATTCGTAGCTTCCGATAGATTCACTTTCTTGCCATTCTCATAGTTGATGGCAGAGGCATCGGTGCGGTTCATCACATAGTTAGAGCCGTTGAGGTCGCTCCACTTCTTGTAGGAAATCTCCGAATCGGTGAGTTCCACGACGCGACAGACGATGGTCGAGCCGTCCTTCTTCACAATCACGTCCTGCGCTGAGACGCTGGCCGAGCACAGGAGCAGCAAAAAGACTAATAGCTGTTTCATTTTACTTGCTTTTTAAGAGGTTAATACTATTCTTTCCGTTAAGAGAAGCCGCGCCAAGCCTGTGGGTACAAGAAAAGCGCAGGTCTTCACCATACGCGGCTCAGGTTTACCACAACCCTCAATCTCCTATGGGAAGCCTGCGCTTTAGGCGCAAGCCTCTTGGAGATTGATATTGCCCGTTCACTTTCTGAGGTGGTAATTCGAGTCGAGAATGAGCAAATAAAATGTTGTGTCTCTTGCGACGCTCGACCCTCAGGTCGCTTGGCTCGTACAAGAACACGGCGCAAAGGTACGATTTTTTATTGATATAGCGATGAATTATAGAGGAAAAAATGTCTTTTTGTTTGCTTATTTAAAATTTTTGCGTATCTTTGCAGAAATTTTAAATAGAAGCGAATGAAAGAAGTTAGCAGGTCAGACTATGTTCACAGGCTCAAAGCCAAGCAGGGCAACGGGCTGGTGAAGATTATCACTGGTGTGCGCAGGTGTGGGAAATCCTATCTGCTGTTCACGCTGTTTCGCCGCTATTTGCTCAAAAGTGGCGTAGACGACGAGCACGTCATCGCGCTGGCACTTGACGATTTCGGCAACCGTAAATACCTAGATGCCGAAGTGCTATACGACTATGTGGTCAGCAGGGTGAAAGATGGCGACCACTATTATATTCTGCTTGACGAGATACAGCTGGTAGAAGGATTTGAGAGCGTGCTGAACGGTTTTCTGCATCTGCCCAACGCCGATGTCTATGTCACGGGCAGCAACTCGCGGTTCCTGTCGTCGGAGATTATTACTGAGTTCCGTGGACGGGGTGACGAGATTCGCGTCTACCCGTTCAGCTTCGCAGAGTTCTACTCCGTTCAAGGCGGTGACAAGATGGAGGCTTGGAGTTTGTATAGCCGGTATGGCGGCATGCCGCAGACCTTGCAGACGCAGACACCGCAGGAAAAGGAGTCCTACCTGAAGAACCTGTTTGAGCAGGTCTATATCTCAGACATCATCAACCGCTACCACCTGCGGGGGAAGGATGAGATTGGCGAGCTGACCAATGTCGTGGCATCGTCCATCGGGTCGCTTACCAATCCGCAGCGCATCGCCAACACCTTCGCCTCTGAGCGCAATCTGAAGATTTCGCAGTTCACCGTCAGCAGCTATCTCAGCTATTTGGAGGATTCGTTCCTCATTCAGAAGGCACAGCGCTACGACGTGAAAGGCCGCAAGTATATCGGTACGCCGATGAAGTACTACTTTGTGGATGCGGGGCTGCGCAATGCCCGCCTGAACTTCCGGCAGCAAGAAGAAAACCACATTATGGAGAATGTCATTTACAATGAGTTGTGCCGTCGCGGCTTCTCCGTGGATGTCGGAATGGTGCAGACCCACGCAAAGGACGAGGAGGGCAAGCAGGTGCGCCGCCAGTTAGAGGTGGACTTCGTGGCCAACCGTGGCTCACAGCGTTACTACATCCAGTCGGCTTTTGAAATCGGGACGGCCGAGAAAATGCAGCAGGAGGAGCAGTCGCTGCTACACATCGGCGACTCGTTCAAGAAGGTGCTGATACAGAAGTCGCCCGTCGCCCCCTGGCACAACGAGCATGGCGTGCTTATCATTGGCCTGCTCGACTTCCTGCTACATCACGACTGTTTGGAATGGTAGCCTCTACGACAAGCACTTCACCCATCTCTTCCGCGAGGGTGACAAATCGTAAATTGTAAATCGTCAAATCGTAAATAATAATGGTACTGGTATTCGGCGGAACTACGGAGGGCCGCAAGGCCGTGGAGGTGCTGGAAGAGGGCGGTTCGCCTTACTTCTACAGCACGAAGACGGGCGAGCAGGACATCACCCTGCATCACGGGCAGCGTATCGACGGTGCTATGGATGCAGAGGCGATGCAGGTGTTTTGCCGTGAGCACGATATCCGGCTGATGGTGGATGCTGCCCATCCCTTTGCCTCACAACTCCACCAGACCATTGCCTCAGTGGCTGAGACGCTGGAAATTCCCGTAGTTCGCTACGAGCGCATCTATCCGCCCCGCGACCCCGCCATAACCTGGATTGACGATTACTCACAGGTGCCTACCGACATCCATTCGCTACTGGCAACGACCGGTGTGCAGAGCATAAGCCGGCTGAAACACCTTGAAGACAAGGGCGTGAAAATTCTCTACCGCATACTGCCACGAGAAAGCAGCATCCGCTTGGCTCACGAACAGGGAGCCACCGACGAGCAGCTGTGTTTCTACACCGGCAGCGAGACACTCGACACCGAGGCCGATGCCATACTCCTGAAGGAGAGCGGACTGTCAGGAGGATTCGCAGACAAGGTGGCTGCAGCGCAGAAGTCTGGAATGCGCATAGTGGCCATAAAGCGCCCACCCATGCCTGAAACATTCCACATTGTCAACGGCCCGCATGGGCTGAGGCGCACGGTGGAACACCTGCTGCCCGAATTCTTCCCACTGCATAGCGGACTGACTACGGGCACTTGTGCAACAGCTGCGGCCATAGCAGAAACGCTTCGGTTACTGAAGGGCGAGACACCCGACGAGGTGCCTGTCATACTTCCCAATGGCGAGACTATCAGCGTGCCCGTTGGTTACGCCAAAGGGCACGCCTACTGCATAAAGGAGGCCGGCGACGACCCCGACGTGACCAACGGCATAGAGGTGAGGGTAAAAGCCTACCCCCTGCCCCTCCCAAAAGGAGGGGAGTCCATTGCGATTGAAGGTGGCGAAGGCGTGGGAACCTTCACTCTTCCAGGCTTCGACTATCCGCCAGGTTCTCCCGCCATCAACAAGGCACCACGCGAAATGATTCGCCAAAACCTCAAAGAACTGTACGAACAATCTATTCTCCCCTCCCTTGGGGAGGGGTTGGGGGTAGGCCTCTCTGTTCCTAACGGTGCAGAAATCGCCCGTCGAACGTTTAATCCCCGTCTCGGCATCGAGGGCGGCATTTCGATTATCGGTGTCAGTGGCATCGTCAAGCCCTTCAGCGAAGAGGCCTTTATCGACAGCATCCGCAAATGCATGAAGGTGGCCAAGGCCTCTGGTTCAGAGCGGGTAGTCATCAACAGTGGCGGCAAGAGCGAGCGCTTTGTGAAGGCGCTCTACCCCCACCTGCCCCAACAGGCCTTTGTGGAATACGGCAATTACATCGGCGAGACGCTGAAGATTGCCAACGAGCTCGGTTTCAAGTACGTCACCCTCGGGGTGATGCTGGGCAAGGCAGTGAAACTGGCAGAAGGACAGCTCGACACCCACAGCCGCCGAAGCACCATGAACCTCTCGTTCATCAACGCCATGCTCGCCGAAACAGGCATCAGCATAGACACCAGCACCATCACCTTGGCACGTGAGCTGTGGGCAAAGATACCTGCCGACAAGGTCAAGGCTTTCGCCGACACCGTTGTCAACCACTGCCGGCACCACTGTTCGCCGCTCCTTCCACACACGTCACTCACCATCCTGCTTATCGACGACGATGGCAACATCTACTAAATCCTCAGAGCAAGATGCCGACAGCAACGGTTAGGCCGTAGATGAATATGTTGCGGGCGGTCTCGCCAAGACAGAGGTTGAGAGCCTTGCCCCGGTTTATGCGTTTTATCTTAAGATAGGTGTAGTAGTGCAGTATCAGGTAGATCATGGGCAGCACGAAAGCAAGGAAGTGGCCGTCGGCCCACAGCACAGTTCCCATGGCGCACGCTGCCACGCCCACTGCCAAGTACATCCAGAGCGATGCCGTCTCTCCCATTCTCACCACAAGGGTTATCTTCCCCGCATCACGGTCGTTGTCACGGTCCCTGAAGTTGTTCACAAGCAGCAGGGTGTCTACCACAAGGCCGCAGGCAACAGAGGCCACGACAACGGTGGCTGTAAGAGTGTGCAGCTGTATGTAGTAACAGCAGCAAACAGGCACCACGCCGAAGAAGAGCAGCACCAGCAGGTCGCCGAGGCCGAGGTACGACAAGTGGGTGGTATAGATGAAGCAGCCCACCACGCACGCCACTCCCACAAAGAGCATCTCCAGTCCGCCATAGAAAACCAGCGGCAGTCCCACCACACAGGCGGCGCACGTGGTGAGGGCAATGGCGCGCTTCATGGCATCGAGCGTCACCCACCCCTGAGCACATGCCCGCCGCGGCCCTAATCGCGTCTCCGTAGCGTCCGCACCTCGCAGAAAGTCGAAGAAATCGTTCACCAGGTTGGCGTCAATCTGCATTATCCATGCAAAGAGCAGGCACAGCAGCGCGGCCATAGGGTTGAAAACACCGTCATCGTAGTACTGGCAGTCGGACAGGGCTATGGCCACGCCTATCATCACTGGCACGGCAGCCCCCGAAAGCGTCTTCGGACGGGCAGCCAAGAGCCATGCCCGCGCCGAATTGGTCTTAATCTTTGGTTCTTCCATCACTTTTCGCAGAAAATCCTTGCAAAAGTAAACAATTTTTCGTAGTTTTGCAAAAAATTTCGCGTTTTTTATGACAGCCCGCACACCATCCCTCGACTTGGTGGAGTTTGTTGAGACCAAGATTCTGCCTCAGTATGCCCACTTCGACCGTGCCCACAACATGGAACATGTGGTGCGGGTTATACGGCGCTCATTAGAGCTGGTGCGCACCACTGGCACCGACATCAATATGGTATACACCATTGCCGCCTACCACGACCTCGGCATGTCTGGCCCACGAGCCGTTCACCACATCACCGGCAGCCGCATCCTGGCAGCCGACGCCCGACTGAAGCGGTGGTTCACCCCTCAGCAAATCACCATCATGAGCCAGGCCGTGGAAGACCATCGTGCGTCGGCATCGCGCTCACCCCGCAGCATCTACGGCAAGATCATCGCCGAGGCCGACCGCGACATCAGCAGCGACGTGGTGGTGAGGCGCTGCGTACAGTACGGCCTTGACAACCACCCCGAGTTCGACCGTGAGCAGCAGTGGCAGCGCTTCAGCAAGCACATGGCAGAGAAATATTCCGTGAAAGGCTACATACGCCTGTGGATTCCTAACTCGCCCAACGAGCTTGGCCTGGCCGAGCTGCGCCAACTCATTGCCGACACGGCCAAGCTCCGCCAGACATTCGACAGCGTCTACGACGAGGAGACAAAGAAAACCTACAAATAAAAAAAACAACAAAGATTATGTCACAAGCAATTCAAAAGACACTAAGAGACTCTGCTGCCATGCGATGGACAGCCCTTCTGCTGCTCGCCCTTGCCATGTTCTGCAGCTACATTTTCATGGACATCCTCTCACCCATCAAAGACCTGATGCAGGAAACCCGCGGCTGGGACTCCACAGCCTTCGGCACCATGCAAGGCTCCGAGGTGTTCCTCAACGTGTTTGCCTTCTTCCTCATCTTCGCCGGAATCATCCTCGACAAGATGGGAGTTCGCTTCACCGCCGTCCTCTCCGCTGCCGTCATGCTCATCGGAGCCTGCATCAAGTGGTATGCCGTGAGCGAGACATTCATGGGCAGCAGCCTTGAGGCGTGGTTCACCGAGAACCTCAACTACATACCCCTGTTCGACGAGCTGGGCGTCTCGCCCTTCTATGAGGGCATGCCCGCTTCCGCCAAGTTTGCTGCCTGCGGCTTCATGATTTTCGGCTGCGGATGTGAGATGGCAGGCATCACCGTCTCGCGAGGAATAGTAAAATGGTTCAAGGGCCGCGAGATGGCACTCGCCATGGGCTCCGAGATGGCACTGGCCCGCCTCGGCGTTGCCACCTGCATGATTTTCTCGCCCTTCTTCGCCCGCTTAGGCTCACAGGTAAGCGTCACCCGCTCCGTCGCCTTCGGAGTGGTGCTCATGTGCATAGCCCTCATCATGACCATCGTCTACTTCTTCATGGACCAGAAGCTCGACGCCCAGACGGGCGAAGCCGAGGAAAAGGACGACCCGTTCAAGGTCGCCGACATAGGCAAGATACTCTCCGACTCCGGTTTCTGGATCGTAGCCCTGCTCTGCGTGCTCTACTATTCGGCCATCTTCCCCTTCCAGAAGTATGCCGTCAACATGCTGCAGTGCAACCTGTCGCTCACACCCCCAGCAGCCGACTCGTTCTGGGCACAGCCCGACGTCACCATCGTTCAGTACATAATAATGCTCATCGTTGCCGCAGCCGGCTTCGCCTCCAACTTCCAGAAGAAGGCCAACATGAAGCACAGTCTCCTGGCCCTGTCCATAGCAGCACTCATCACCTATTGCTACATGGGCTACATGCGCCAGTCGGCAGAATCCATCTTCGCCGTCTTCCCCCTATTAGCCGTGCTCATCACGCCCATTCTCGGCTCCTACGTCGACCATAAGGGCAAGGCAGCCTCCATGCTCGTCTTAGGCTCGCTGCTGCTCATTGCCTGCCATCTCACCTTCGCATTCATACTCCCCCTGTTCAAGGGTTCCGCAGTGGGCGGCATCGTCATTGCCTACGTAACCATCCTCATACTCGGCGCCTCATTCTCGCTCGTGCCCGCCTCGCTGTGGCCAAGCGTACCCAAGCTGGTCGACGCCAAGGTCATAGGCTCCGCCTACGCCCTCATCTTCTGGATTCAGAACATAGGCCTGTGGCTCTTCCCACTGCTCATAGGCAAAGTGCTTGACAAGACCAACCCTGGAGTCACCGACCCCACACAGTTCGACTACACGGCGCCATTGGTCATGCTTGCATGCCTTGGCGTGGCAGCACTCATACTCGGCTTCGTGCTCAAGGCCATCGACCGCAAGAAAGCCTTGGGACTCGAACTGCCCAACATCAAGGAGTAGCCCATGCAGATAAAGCAGTTCATTAAGGACTGGACGTTGCCAGTGTCCATAGCCTTGGGCACTGGCACCTACCTTCTGTTCCACTCCGTGCCACTGTTGCATGCCGCCGGCGACGCCATGGCTCCCGTCATCGACACCATTTTCCCGCTGACAGTATTCCTGACGCTGCTCACCACCTTCTGCCGCATCGACTTCCACCAGATGCGCCCACACCGCTGGCATGCCGCAGTGCTTGCCGCTTACCTGCTCACAGTGGCCGCATTATGCATGGCAACCATCTTAACCTCCCACCAAGGGGCCACTGAGGCAGGCCTGCTGTGCGAAAGCCTGCTCGCATGCGCCATAGGCCCCGCAGCCACCGCCTCGCCCGTGGTCACAGGCAAGCTCGGCGGCAACATCAACACCATGACCGCCTTCGTGGTCATGTCGTCGGCAGCCTCCGCCGTGATGATACCCGCCATCTTCCCGTTGATTGAGCAGACAGCCGGCATCTCTTTCCTTACAGCCTTCACCATGATACTCCAGAAAGTGGCACTCGTACTCATACTGCCATTAGTGCTTGGATGGATAATGCAGCACAAGGCCAAGGCCCTGTGCCAGCAGATAACCTCCATTCCCGACCTCAGCTTCCATCTGTGGTGCCTGTCGCTAACCATCACCGCCGGCATCACCATCCGCAACATCCTGCACAGCCATGCCTCACCCACCCTGCTCGCAACCATTGCCGCGGGAAGCCTCATGCTCTGCATGGTGCTCTTCATCTTAGGGCGCACCATAGGCCATCACCTTGGAGAGGAAGTAAACTCCGGGCAGGCACTCTTCCAGAAAAACACAGCCCTCTGCATTTGGGTTTCCTACACCTACCTCAATCCCGTAGCCTCAGTAGGAGCAGGATGCTACGTGCTCTGGCAGAACATCGTCAACTCCATTGAGCTGTGGCAATACAGAAAACACTCCACAACTTCAATCTTGAAAGTATATTAACATTAGATTTTGATTCCCATTTCCTTTAGAACCGTATTTAGATCGCAATAGCGAACACCCAGTGCATTGCAAGCATCTGGAATCATGACTCTCTTCTTGCTGTTTGGATTAGAACCTTCGTATGTAACAAGGGTTCGTAAAGATCTTGCTAGAATTGACCATCTCTCTGAATCTTTCCCAGAAAGTGGGCCAGATGTCCATTGGCATCTCATTTTTGGAGCGGATGAATATGTTCGTGTCAAAGATATATGCCATAGTCCTATATGTTGTTAGTCATGAAGTGCTGATAGGTGTTACCGTATAGACCTGTCAGACGATATGCATCTGTATAACTCAACTGACGGTTATTAACCGCATTTCGTACATGAATGGCGAACAACTTACCTACTCGCTTGACACTGGTGAGATAGAAACTTCCACCACTGTTTTCTTTCTTGATACTGATAGGGCGTTTACTGTATTCCTGCCAAAACGCTTTATAAGCAGTATCACTTAACAGCCGTAAGTCATGTGCTCGTCTTGCAACTACTATCTTAAACTTGCGAGAAGCCCACTTGATGTCACCATTCCACACCTCACGGATTACTTCAGCAGGAACAAGGAACTCTGCCGCAACCTTGTCGCAATAGTCCTCCACGACATCGTGACTGATGAATCCATCCCCTGCATGGCCTGCACTAATGCCTAACATGATGTGTGCCGCTTCGTGCATCAGTGTAAACATCTGGGCATATTTACTATCAGCACTGTTCACGAATATATAAGGTGCTGTCTGATTGACAAGTGCGAAGCCACGACACTCGCTGACCTTCAAAGCACGGTGTGTGTTATTTGGGCACTCATCTGAGCATAGATGAGACGTGTCTGTCCACTGGCGAGGTCTATACCATCCTGTCCAACAAGGAGGCTCATGGGCGAAAGGGATGTCTCGTAGCCATTGTGAAGGGAACCAAGGCAAAGGAGGTTACAAGCGTCCTGAAGAAGATACCGGAAGCCGTCCGTCTGTTGGTTGAGGAAGTAACACTTGACTTCTCCGACAGCATGCACCAGATTGTCAGTGCCTGCTTCCCCAAAGCGATGATTACCCTTGACCGTTTCCATCATCAGCAGTTCTGTCTGGAGGCGCTTCAGGAGCTACGTATTGGGCATCGCCGTGAGGTAATGACGGAGGTTGCTAATGCCAGAGATGACTTCAGGGCAATGATCAAAGACCTGATCAAGAGTGGAAAGCCGCTTGTAGACGCAGAAGGCAATCCCATCCGGAGCAATGCCGCATACCATCCTGAGAGGCTGAAGAACAACGAGACAAAGGCTGAGCTGCTCATGCGCAGTAAGTACCCGCTGATGGTGTCACCCGAGAAGTGGACTCCAAGCCAAAGGGAACGTGCGGAGATACTCTTTGAACTGTACCCTGACATAGAGACGGCGTACAGCCTGACACACTCTCTGAGGATGATCTTTGCCCAGAAGTGCGACAAGGAAACCAGGCGTAAGAGCATCAAGAAGTGGTACGCCAAAGTGAGCGAGTTTGATAACAAAGCCTTCAATGACATAGCCGCAACCATGTACGACAGAGAGGATGAAATCCTCAACTACTTTGTCAACAGGTCGACCAATGCATCAGCAGAATCGCTCAATGCAAAAATCAAGGACTTCAGGGCTCAGCTAAGAGGTGTTATTGACAAGAAATTCTTCATCTTCAGACTGGTCAAGATTTTCGGTTAATCCACGCGGTTATACAGGTGACCCGACAAAAGTCTTCATCTCGCTATTGCCGTCAGGCAGTTCCCTCCCCAAACCGACACCACTTGGATAAGCGCAGAAGATGCCATCAGGGTATTTCTCATTGCCTTGTGCATCGGAATTGAGATGATAATTCTTCATGATCCAATCCTTCATCACCTCCATCTTTGGCATATCCATCGGCAAGCCAGTCCTCTCCTTATACCTGTCAAAGAAGTGAGGCGTAAAGAATGCCTTCTCCGGCTTTGCCAACGGATTGGAATCAAGATACATGAAACCTACGAGGTGAAAGCCGTCCGTCTGGCGGTACACTCCGAAATACATGTAGTCGAGCAACCGCTGCTTTTTTGTTATCTGCCAGTCGCGACTCAGCATGTATATCATATAGTCGATGCCTCTATTGCCGCTCACCATCACAGGTGCGAAAATCTTCAGCCCCTTGGGTTTCGTCTTTATCACAGCACGCCAATACTTCGACTGAAGCGCATCAATCTGATGATGCACGAACGCTTCATCAAGGTCAAGTACCTTGACTATATCGTCGTAGTCGAATGAATCTGTTATAATAGCTGGCATCTGTCAGAAGACTATTTGTTTTTTACAACTTCCCAATAACCATCTTTTCGACCATCTTTGCGGACAACAACCCCCATCGCCTGAAACTGAGAGATATGTCGCTGGAGTGTTCTGAACTTTATGCCAGTCTTTTGCGCCATTTCACTGGTCGTAACAGACGGGTCAAACAGCATTTCTTTTACAATAACCTCCTGAATATCAGATAGTTCTTTTACGCCACCTTTTACGCCACCTTTTACGCCACTTTCGGCATCTTCTTTTACGCCATTGGTGTCAATTTCAATCTCTTTCTTGGTGAAATAAGGATGGCAAGGAATGTCTATCAGGAAGTACGTCCTCTCCTCGTCAGTCTCAATAGTCGCTCTAGGCGAGCCATTGGCTTCTAGTTCCTCCTGCACCGTTGGGATTCCTGTCGCCCTTCCTTCTGTCAGATCCAGTTCTTTCAGGAATTCACCTAATCTGCGATTGCGATACCTGCGTGAACAGAGAGACTTACCCTCCCGAATGGCCTCCATCGGAATGGTGTGGTTAGGCCCGGAGAAATTCAGAATCGATATTCTGTCCGGCTCAATGGTTATCTCTACTGGCTCTCTAATCGTCCAGTCTCTGTGATACAGGCTATTAACGACAGTCTCTTCCAATGCCTGATACGGATAGTTATAGAACTTGTCCGACTCCTCGCGGTCTTTGGGTTTCAGTATCTGTTTCTTGATGACATTAGTGTTCAGGTAACTTAATGTCTTCTCTATCATCATCGGCACACTGCCCCTGATAGGTTCTACTTCAATCATGTTGTTGGGATTCTTCTCTCGTCCTTCGGGAAAAACAACAATGTCTATCTGCGATTGTTTGAAGAAACGGTCTGGACGCTCTGCGAACATCATTGCTGCCACGTTCTTGATGCTATACCCCTCGGGCGTTGGCTCTAACAGTTCCATCTGCTCCAACACCGATTCCATATTGTCCGTCAACGACTCGTTAGCAAGGCTACTTTTCACCTTTACCAGATAGTCGTGTAGCAGCAGCGGCGAGATATCCTTCAGTGTTATCTGGTCGTTACCTCGGTCGTCAAACGGCGTACGGTTGGCCAGGTTTATCAGTTCGCGCTCATATTCACCCTTGGGCACAATGCTGCTACTGTTATATCGGATGTAGTAGTTGTACGTCTTCTGCTTGGAGGTATTTGATCAGGCACCTTGTAAGGGCGACGTTCGCCAGCCGACACCTTGATGACCAGGATCGTCTTTCCGTCGGCCTCCTCGATATACAGCCGTGGCTGATAGTAAGGCTGCATCAGGTTATTGAATCCCACCATATCCTTCTCGATAGGCTCAATCTGATTAGGATCAATACCTATGACGGGACGGACAGGCCGACCGTTCACCTCCTTCACACCCACAACGATATAACCGCCACCCGTCTCGTCAAAGTCGTTGGCGAAAGCACACACGCTACGATAGATGGCATCCGGGTTCCATCCCATCTTATACTCAATGCGGTCACCCTCCACAGCCCGTCCACCGAGCAGTTCTTCTATATTAATTGGTAATCTCATATATTCTTATAACGTTTTTGTTGTTGTGCTATTATTATTGACCATAATAGACCCGTCTTTGACCATTCATATAGACTCCGTTTTATTGACTAATTCCACGAATTCATCTTTCAGCATATTATAGTTCCTCCAGTCTTGCGGTAAATCATAGCGTTGACAGAGTTCATCGTATAGTTCGTCTAACTTAGACTTATCAGTGATGTTTGCTGCTTGCTTGACAACATTAAGGAAACCTATTTCTGAAAAACCTAGGTTGGGGAACTTAAAAGGTAACACACGTTTCCCTTCCATAGCCCAAGCAGCACCTAACTCATTCTGACAGACCTCACTTTTTCTGTAATTATCAGAAATCATGCATATGATAAAGTCACATTTCTTCATGTTTCCGACTATCTCATTCCTAAAGTCATCTCCAGTACGAATAGCAGTATGGTCTAAGGTACAAAAGATATCTGTTCTCCTAAATCCACAACCGGCCATCAGGATGTCTTTGATAAAACCCTTCACAATCGTTTCATCTTGTGAAGAATGGCTGATAAATATCTTCCTATCACTTTCGTTAGGCTTCTCCAATTCGATAATGTAGTCAACAAGCACATCTATTGCACTTTGATGAATGACAGGCATTTTGTCATATTGTAAAACGTGCTCTTTTAACTTTGTGGCGATGTAAGGATACTTGTCCGATATGCCATCACACAATGATAGCAATAATGACTCAAAAGATCTATTCGCGCCAGTCACAAAGAACCAGTCATTATTCGCCTGTTTTTGCTGGAAGTACTTGACGTACTTATTCGAGAACTTTCTACATTCTAATGCGATTTGATATATACTTTTTTCCATACGCATGATATACTCTATTGCTTTTCATTTATGCCACATACCGATTCATCCATCATCGGCAGGGCAATAAAATCATTCAGTTCTTTTCGCCTTAGTTTCCACTGGGGGAGATAACGGCTTAACAATGTTTCAAACAGCTTGTTGTGGTTGCTAACCCTGAGATGAACCAATTCGTGGGCTACGACATATTCGATGCAGGAACGTGGTACCCTCGCAAGTTCAAGATTGAAAATCAGATGACGTTTCTTGCCAATACAGCTACCCCATTGGGAGTGCATTTGCTTCACTTCCCACGTAACATTTTCCTCACTCATTCTTTGGCTCCATTCCGAAACCATATCAGATAGCAATGACTTCAATTCCGCCCGTTGCCATTCCCTCAAGACTTCCGCACGATGTTCCAAAGTGGTCTCTGGCTGCACGGTCATAATAAGCCAGTCTCCTTGTTTTTTAATCGCATGACTGCATCTTGGTTTTTCAACGACACGAAGACGGTAGCGGTTCCCCAAATGATAATAGTTTTCTCCACTGACATACGTTCTTTCCGACTGCCGTGCCTGTTCAAGGACCTCGCGGCGTTTCTCTTCCACCCAATCCCATTTGGAAATGACGAACGAACGGACGTCATTGTCATCCAAATAATCGGGCGATGACACATGAACACGAGCATCTGGTGGATACACCGCCAGATGTAGATTCTTGATCTTCTTGCGCTCAACCGCTATGTCAATGCCATTTACTTCCATTAGTCAGGGAATTCTATGGTGTGGGCTGTAATAATTCCTACGATATTTTCGGCATCGAAACTCTCGCCTTGCAATGCCCGTTCTATTCTTCGTAGCAATTGTTTCTTTATTTGTTTGTTCTGCCTGAAACGTGGCTGAGCGAACTGCTTTGCCACATTATATACTTGCAAAGTAAGTTCCACATTCCCGCCCAGATTATCACACAAGTCTTTCTTTGCGGCAGAATCCAACCGCGGATCAATGGCATTCTGATGTTTCAGTTCCTCGCCAATCTGTTTAATCTGTTTCAAGAATTCCTTATATTCTATCACGCCCTGCCTCAACTCCTCTAACAAGCGGTTGATGCGATCCGAGAATCGCCTGTACTCTTCTGGATTCTGCTCACGCTTTCGGTTGACCACTCGACGAACATTGGCAGTCATCGTTTCGGCAACGCCTCGTTGACCTCCCAACTCTTGTTCTGCGTTTGCATCAAGGTCAGCCTCTCCTGTCGCTTCATTAATATTGATAATGTCAAGGAAAGAAAAATCATCTAACTCTGCCAGCTTCTCGCTTCTTGGTGCAATGATGTATCGGTCAAGCAGACTGCGCATCTGGGCATCATAGAGTTTCATGTCCACATAGTCGCCACTTCGTTGCATCAGCGCATGGCGCAACTCGTCGTAGTCTTTCACCTTTCGATAAATATCCTCGGCATCGGCTTTTGTAAATCCCGCCTCTTCCATCTCCATAGCAATGGCAGTATAACGACGTGACAAACGGTTGACTGCATTATAAAAATCCTCGCGTTTCGTCGCATTCCTAATAATCTCTGCAGCTTGCTCGTCGGCAGGTGTATCGGGGGTGAAACAGAAATAGTCAAAGAAGTTGTCCAACTTCCGAGGTTCATCCACGGGTTCGCTCAGTTTTTCTACCTTCTGCAAAGCTTTCTCCAATTCTTCACGCGCCGTTTTTAACCGCGACTGCAACAATTCTGCAATCTCCTCCTTCTGGAATCCTTCTGTCGTTTCGCCATTAGTATAGCTTTCGATTGCTCCCTCAATGAAATTGAATAATCCCCTGTAATCGACAATATAGCCAAACTCCTTTTCTTCTCCATTTAACCTGTTTACACGACAGATGGCTTGGAAAAGTGTGTGATCTATCATTTTTCGGTCAAGATAGAGGTAGGTGGCCGTTGGGGCATCGAATCCTGTCAACAGCTTGTCTACCACGATGAGTAGTTTCATTTCTGCCGGACGGTTGATGAACTGGTCTTTTGCCCACTCCTCAAACTGTTCTGGTGTTCGTTCGCCCATCATCTCCTTGGCCCATTTGTATTTCATCTCTTCCTCAGTCTTCTTCTCGTCGGCAAATCCAGAAGCCAAATTGATGTCTGGCTCGTAGCTGGATACAACGGCACAATGGCCCGCAAATCCTTCTTCCTTGAATAGCGACCAATATTTGTATGCCTCGTAGATACTTTCGCATACCAACATAGCATTGCCATAGCCACCAATCAGTGCTGGCTTTGTTTCCATGTCATACATGATGTCGGCCACCACCCTGCGCATAGGTTGGTCACTGCTGTAGATGTTCTGCAACTGTGCCCATCGGTCTTTCAGTGCTTCCTTCGCTTTCTGCGTAAGTTGCTGGGTATGCACCTCAAACAAGGCATTGAGTCGGTCAGCATCCTGTAGCTCCTTCTCCACATTCCTCGCCTCATAGCGCAAGTCAAGGATTACACCATCCTCTACTGCCTCATTGAAACGGTAACTATGGATGTAGCGTCCAATGTTCTCCTGGCTCGTCTTTCGTTCTCCTTTCCTTAATAACGGCGTTCCCGTGAAGCCTATCAGCATCACGTCCTCGCCCATAATCATCCGCATGGCCTTATGCAGCATACCGCCCTGCGTGCGATGGCACTCGTCGATGAATACAAACAGATTGCCCTTGGCCTTGAAATCAACAGGCAATTTTTCTGCCACTTCTTTCAGGTACTGGTCAACCGACCGTTTTCCTGCCCGCTCATATTCAGCCAGATTTTCCTTGTCCGATGAGGCACCGAACTTATGAATCAGCGTCGTAATCAGCCATGGGGCCGGAGCATCCAACTTCGTCAGCAAGTCGTTGCCACTCTTGGCATGATAAAAACCTATATCGTGATTCTTCAGGTCAAGCAACCCGGAGTTACGCAAACCGTTGGTGATTTGCTTGTCCAGTTCGTCGCGGTCTGTGATAATGACTACCCTTGCATCCTCTATGTTCTGCTTGATCCATTGTGCCAGCCAAACCATCGTCAAACTCTTGCCAGCGCCTTGTGAGTGCCAGATGATACCGCTGTCCTTCTTGTCAATGCGTGGAATGGCAGCACGGAGGGCAAAAAACTGATTGGGACGTGCCACCTTCTTCGTGCCACCGTCATAGATGACGCAATACTGAATGAAATGTATCAATCTTGTCGGCTCCAGCATCTGCAATACTGAACGGTCCAGCTCATTCTGCACATCGCTAAAGGTCGGCACATCCAACTGCTCATCGTCACTGATGCCCGTTGGCTCTTTCCAATGCAGATAGTATTTCTGTGGAGTACATGTTGTGCCATAATACAGTCCCTCGCTCGGATTGCCTGCCATACAGAGTTGCAAGGTCGTAAAGAACTGTGGGATATAGCCCGACTGCTGGTTACGGTAGTTCTGTCGAATGCCTTCAGCCACGGGTACGCCCTGCCGTTTCAGTTCCAACACCACCATCGCAATGCCATTGACATACACCACGATGTCTGGCCGACGATGTTCTGTTACGGTCAGACCGTCGCATCTCACCGTCACCTCCTCGGCTATTTCGAAGATGTTGTTCTTCGGGTTCTCCCAGTCAACTAATTTCACGGTCAGGTCGGTCTCGTTCAGTCCTCGGTGGATGCTTACGCCATAGCGCAACCGTTCATAGACCGTCTCACTTGTCTGCATCAGCGTCTCGAAGTTGGAGCATTGCGCAATCTCCTCTTTCAGCTTTCTAATGACCGACTGTGCCTGAGCCGCAGTCAGTGCCTGACTACTTCTCTCGGAAAGAAAAGCCATCAACGTCTCTTCCCGCAGATTGGTGTTCTCCACGTCTTTCAGGTTGCCGATGTATTTGTAGTCGACTAACCGCTCGTTGATTAGTTTCAGCACCTGCTCCTGCGTCTTGCGCTCGCTTTGGGTGATATTATCATCGTATGGCATATCGTAAGGATTTTAGTTGTTGTCGTCTAATGTGGGTACAAATCCATTCTTGCGCATCCAGTCGATGGCTATCTGCCAGCGGCTGTGGGGAATACGTTTCTTGGACTCGTGCCAGTGGTTCAGCACTTCGTTCAGGATGTCTTCGTCGGTGAAGGGCTGGCTGCGGTGCAGCAGGTCGTCCCATGCGCTGTAGAGCGTGGCCACGATTTCGCACTGCTCCGTCGTGCTCGTCTTGAAGGTCTCAATGACCTTGTCGAACATAGGCAGTACACTGGCATAATACCTATCGAAGTACTTCTTGTGGTCGCCTCGCTTGTCCATCGGCTGATACCTGTAGCCTTTGTCTTTCTTCGTCAGGGCGAACCATTGATGCTGTTTCATCTGCTTGTCGATGGAGCGGAGGGCTGTGTTGTCGTAGGGGCCGGCAGCGTCGCGATGGTAATGGGAGCCTGTATCAATGTGGCAGAGGTGCTCCGTCAGGAATATCAGCTTTTCCATCTTCACATGGCCGAAGGTAGGCTCCTCGCACAGACGGTTGGCAATCTCGGCAGCCAGCACGCTTCTCTTGAAATGCACGTTGGCACCCTTCACCTTCGGCATAGCCACCACTTTCGCCTCAGTTTCCACCAGCCGTATCTGTCCCGTCAGCAGTTTCTGCATCATGCCTTCCTTCACCCGGATATATTTGTCCCGCTCTTCTTCGAGGGATTCTATTTCGTTGTCCATTGTGGTAAGGACGTTGGCAATGGCGGATTGCTCACTATACGTTGGTGGTAAAAATAGATCAAGATCCTCAATAATTTTTCTATCAAGTCTTGGTACACTTGCCGTCTTTACAAATCTTTTAAGTTCACATTGCTTAGACATCAATGCATAATATAGAAAAGCTTTGTGAAGGTTATCGCAATTCGAAAAATAGGCACAGTCATCCGCTGCCCAATATTTTGTTTTGCTGTAACCAATCAACCCTGCTGAACCTCCAACTATTATAAACGGAGTGTTCGCCTCTACATTATACTTGTTGTAAAAGCCAAGTGGATAGTTCGTGTTTTGAAATACTGGATATTTTCCCGCTAAGGATAATGATTCACGAGTAACTCGTACCCCTCGTTTCACATTGCAAACTTCTTTCAGTTTCTTTCCCACCCATTCCCCATCAAATCCGGGCAATCGTTTCTTGCCTGTCAGGAGTTGTTGCATGGCTCCTTGCTTCATCAGCCGTTTCTTCTCTATCATCTTTGAAAGAGAAGCTATCAGCTTGTCTATATCTGATAATGCCTCCGCTATCCGACTCTGCTCCTGCTTGTCTTTGGGATAAACAACAATAGTGGAATCAATGGCCTTCTTCGATAGAGAAAGGACTTTGATTCCTTGCATGTGAGGAAGCAATTGTGTATGGTATAAAGTGGAATTGAAGAAATATCCCAAATACTTGGCCGAAAAGACCCGTTGTTTGGGTCTATTCACTATCGTATGCAGTCCCGCAACGACATCACTTTTTACATTTATAAGCTCTGTCGATTTTCCTGCAGTTTCATCTTCAGCAGTATCAGCCATAACGACATCACCTGATTGTAATAATACATTCGGGTTAACAGGTAGTTCAATATCCTTGTTCACAAACGGCAATAAGTTTGCTTCTGCATCTGTTATCTCTCCCAGCTTTACAAGTACATCTCCGTAATGTACATTCTTTATTTGCCCATCCTCATAGTTCAAACAATCTCTTGAAAGAGAGTTGGAGCGTATATGGAGGAACAAGTCTGCAACAGAAGATTGTTCCCAATCCTCAGGTATCAGTCCTATTTCCGTCTGTTTGAATTTCGTTTCAATCATAAAATTGTATGAACAAATACTTGTCACATTTTAATTCCCATCTCTACCAAAAGGCATTTCACTATTTTGCGATAATGATCTACGTCAGCCTCCATTTCGGGCAGCGTCACGCGGTAGCGGTCGTTCAGGGCGGTGATGGAGGTAATGATATTCTGGTGCTCGGCAGTCATAAGGGCCTGTAGGCGGGCAAGCATGTCGGGCATCCATTTGTCATCGAACACCATCGTGCGAATTTCTTCTTCCGTCAGTGCCTTGTATCGTTTCAACACCTCGGTCGTGAGGCGGGCCACCATATCCTTCAATTCCTTCTTCAGCCGCTCCTGCTCCTTGTAGTGGTTGAGGAAGTCCTCCCAGACAGGAATCTGATCAGCATTGTCGGCAACATGTTTCTTCCCTTCCTTCAGCAGCACGGCCACCGCCTTACAGAAAGCGGCGTTCACCTTGTCGCTTTCGATGTCCTCGAAAGCGTCAGCATATTCCTCGGCGATGGTCTCCATAGCCACCTGTTCGGCATCAATTTGCTGGCGGGTGCTCACCACCTCGGCATGTTGCTTGGCAAAATAGCGGTTGACGAGTATGGTGGTCGGCACGAGGTCGCACGACAGGTCTTCATAGCTGTACGACTTCTTCACCTCGCCCTTCTTGTTGGTCGGCAGTTCTACCGTCACCTTCCAACCGTCACGACTAATCAGGTAGAGGTCATCCTGCATGGTCACCTCGTTCCAATAGGTCATCAATTCGTCATAGACAGCGTAGGCATCCACCAGCGTATGGCAGGACTTGAAAATGTTCAGGATTTCGTCGCCCCAACGGGTGATGGCCTTGCGGGGGATGCTGCCGACACCCAATGTGCGGAGTTCGTTGCGCATGAACAGATGCCAAGCCTCGAAGGCATTGCCATAGTTCTTGACCTGACGCTGGTAGCTCTCATCCTGTTCGATGAGCAAGGCCAGGTTTTTCTCGGCTTCCTTGGTCAGTTGCAGATAGCCGTCATGCTCGTAAGGCTCGAAAATCTTGTGGCGCAGCGAGGGACATACCTGCCATAGATTCTCCAATGAATCAACATCGGCCACTGGCAGTCCGCCATGAATATGGGCATGAAGGTTTTGCTCAATCTCCGTGGAACGTGGGGTGATGTATCGGGGAATGTTCAGATTGAAGTCGTTTCGCTCTATCTCGTCCCACTCTACCAGTCGGCAGAAATGGTCAATCTTTCGGCCAGCCTCCCATGCGTCGCTGATACGACGGATGTCCTGCTCGCGGAGACGGTTCTTGGCCCCGTCTTTCTTGAATCCCTCCTTGGCATCCATCATAAAGATGCCCCGTGAGGTGGCGGCGTTCTTCTTGTCGATGATGATGATGCAGGCAGGAATGCCCGTACCATAGAAAAGATTGGCGGGCAGGCCGATAATGCCACGGATGACTTTCCGTTTGATGAGGTTATATCTAATTTTTGCCTCAGCCTCGCCTTTCTCCACCGAACCACGGAACAGCACACCATGAGGCAGGATGCAGGCACCCTTGCCGTCACGCTTGATACTCTCAATGATGTGGAGCAGGAAGGCGTAGTCGCCCTTGGAGGTTGGCGGCACACCAGTGTCTTTCTTCCATCGCCCATAGACGTCATCCTCCTTGGCCGATTTCATCCACTTCTTCAGCGAGAACGGCGGATTGGCCACCACATAGTCGAACTGGTCGAGCATAACGCCATGCGTATGAAGCGGGGAGTTCAGCGTGTCGCCTTGCTGTAGGTCGGAGGTCATCATTCCATGCAGAATCATGTTCATCCGTGCCATGCTGATGGTCGAGAGGTCTTTCTCCTGTCCGTAGATGCCCACGTTCACGTCCTCCTTGGGAGCCTCATCCCTAGCACGAAGCAACAGGGAGCCAGAGCCACAAGCCGGGTCGTAGATATTGATTTGTGGACGGTGGTCTTTGCTGATGCCAATAATACGGGCCATCAGGCGGCTCACCTCTGCAGGGGTATAGAACTGCCCCTTCGACTTTCCCGACTGCGAAGCGAAGTTACGCATCAGATATTCGTAGGCATCACCTATCAGGTCATCATCACCTGCACGGTTGGTGCCGAAGTCGAGGTTTTTGTTCTCAAACACCTCTACCAGTCCCGTGATGGTGTCCACCTTATCCTTGCCCTTACCTAACTTATCCTCGTTATCAAAATCGGCATTGACAAATACATTGTCAAGGCCAAAGGCACTGGCAATTTTCGCCAGCTTCACATTAATCTGCTCACCTATATCATTCTTATGCTTCAGCTTGCGAATCTCGTCAAAGGTGCAGTCGTCAGGTAAATCCTCCATCATGTCGGCATCGCCCGCCTTCTTCTTGTCGCTGATGTATTTCAAGAACAGCATCACCAGCACGTAGTCCTTATAGAGACTCGCATCCATGCCGCCTCGGAGCGCATCGCACCCCTCCCACAGCATACTATATAATTGTGACTTCTTTATCGCCATTGCTATTACTCTTTCGTTTTCTGACTTTCGTCGAATTCTACCTCCAATCGTTTTCGCAACCCTTTCCGACAAAAATAATCCTTAACTTTTGTTTTCCTCAAAAGTAATGTACCGAATGTTGTTGCCAATGCCGCTATAATTGCTACGACAATAGACCAATTTGTTGGCAGAGCAAATCTATAGAATTCATTTATACACCATAAAGCACAGATTGCAAGGATGAGAATAATATTTATCCTCGTATCCTTTGCCAATTTCCGCATTTTTGAGTTAACATACTTCGTCTTTTCTTTTTGATAGTTAGCTCTCTCAATAGATTCAAGACGTTCGTTCAGACTCTGTATTTGGTTATCTCTTTCTTCTATCTTCTTATTTAAATCGTCTATTTTTGCATCTGCATCTTGCTTCTGCTTTTGTTTATTATCTTCAACCTCACTAGTATATTCCTTCAATTTTGCTGCAAATTGCTCGTTAGTAACACTATCAGGTATCAGAGACTCATCGACCTGTTCCTGGGTCAAATGGCCTTCAGCCATTCGGATGCAAAGGTTAAATGTGTCCTTTTCTGTTATTAATCCGTATGACATAGCATCGTCAACACGTTTCTTGATAACTTTCAGTGTATCGCGTGTCGGCATCTTAGAACGTCGATATTTAGTAATATAGGATGCTAAACCTCCTCGGGTCACATCGCTTATCTTTATTTGCTGCCCTTGGGCAGGACTGGACAACCAAAGTAAAACCAACAATTCATTTGCGCTAATCAAATAGCGCTCATGAATCTTTCGGCCATAGCTATAATCGTATGGTGAATAAGAATTATGTAAAAACCAACATTTCGCATCTACGAACTCTCGAACGTCATGTCCGCGCTTACTTTCTACATAGAACTTTGCAACGGTATCATTCAAAGCACTATCAGCATTCTTTCTTCTTTGAAGCAGTTCTTTGTATTCTTGGGATCGTTTTGCTTTCTCAATTAATTCCTTTATCTGAGCATCATGGATGATAACAATTCCTCTTTCTTCGATTAATCGCTGTATGTTATCTTTAATTCTTTCCAACTTCGTCTTGTCCAGATTCTTGCGAATACAAGCATTGAACACATCTGCACAGCGGACAGAACCAATAAAATCACGACTGGCAAAATCATTAATACGGTTACTTAACAGCACACGAATCTGGTTCACCGTACTATTCAGCATTGTAAAACGATATCCTAATTGCTGACACAATGAAAAAAGTTGGTTGCACGTGTGATGTGCATCTTCAGTGTTCAAATCAATCAGACTTATAAAAAAGTTCGTATCTAAGAGTAGTTCTGCTTCCGTTACTTTCTTGGTGATATTCTGTTCCAAATAAGATGCAACAATACTACCCAAATAGATATTGCTCATCACCTTGAAGATTGGCTCATCGTTCAATCTCTCTAAAACATACTTTGGCACATAATAGTCCACATTCAATAAGTCTGAACGCTTATCTGTAAACAATTCTATTTGTTGTGCAAGAATGAACCGCTTTAATTCTTCAAAATCGAATTTATACCCATTAGTATTACAATATACTCTATAATCCTGCTGAAGTTTATCGATATTTTGTTTTTCTTGCTCAATAATTTCATCGATAGAATCAAATACATAACTTTTGATAATGAAGGCTCCATCTTGATAAAGTGCAAAGACGCTCTCATCATCTATTTCTTTACTAATAGCCTCCATTATTTTAGCCAGAATAGGAAGAGGTATCTCAATATCAAAAATCGACTTTATCTTGCTACTAATTTCACTTAAAGAACGACCCTTGTATTCCGTCATACCTTTTTCCAAGGCATATTCAGACATTGCTTTCTTAACTATAGGTATATATAGCTCTGTAATAGCTGCTTTTGAAGGAGATGTTTCCTTCAAATAACCTAAAAGTGCGTATGTAGATAACAATTTCTCCATTTCCTGCTTTGTTGTTTTATTCTACCGTATTTCTCTCATGGCTTATTCTGGAACATACTTTTAAAATTCTGCGACAGAAGATACTGTTTGTACTCTCTTACAAGTAGTTCTTTGATATCCACTTCAAGCAAGTCTGCAATCTTCAGCAAACAAGCCAAATCTGGCTGCGAAGTGTTAGTACACCACTTACTGACCGTTGATGGAGTGACTCCCAGTTCCCCTGCGAGCCAGCGCGCAGTGCGTTTCTTTTCAAACAGCACCATTTTTATTCGGTTAATATCTTCCATATTCAATAGTTTATTGCACAAAGGTAGTGATTTATTCTCAATTTCTTCATGAAATAATGAAATAATCGAAAATGTCAGCCACTTTTTATGCTTTTTTATGCAAAATAGAGCCTTTTCCCCGTCCAACCTATGGTCATTGGCTCACGAACATAGGTTCCCACCCCTGATGAACATATCTGGAAAGCCCCACGAACATATGTTCATAAAAACGGCGCAGGGGGGAATGTCCGTGGATAGCCCATATGCAGCCTAACCAAATATCTTAGCGCAACGGAACATGAAGAAGGGCAGGTCATTGACCCCATGCACCTGCGCTCTTAAGCCCTTCACCTTTGAATTGAAAGACTCTG
>JAFSKJ010000031.1 GCA_017449025.1 Prevotella sp.
GTGGTACGAAAGCGGAAATCATATAGTGTCATACATGAGGACACAGCCCGTCAGGCGTGGCCGATTGACTTTACGGAAACTGAGTGGCACTTAGAGCGTAAAGACCATTGTCATACCTGTCACCCTCCTGTCACCCTCTGTCACCCTCAAACAGGGTGCAAACGCTTTGCAGTAGGGCATTCTGTCACCCTGACACCCTATTTTCAAAAAAAACTGTTATATCACCTTTGGTCCGTGTCGGTCACTACCACTATTTACAATGCAAAGGAAATCATAATTCATTGTACCGACAAACCTTTTGCACTGAGCTACGGTTGAAAAAAGAGACGCTGAAGCGTCTTCGCTCAACTTTTTTGATGTTTTTTACAAAAAAAGTGATGAAATCCATCTTTTTTACTTACCTTTGCAGCGGTTTTCCAACCAAGGGTGGGAAAAGCACCATTATTATTACCGTTCACACAGACAAGAAAAAAAAGACATGTCATACCTATTCTCATCAGAATCAGTGTCGGAGGGACATCCCGACAAAGTGGCCGACCAGATCAGCGATGCCATTCTCGACCAGTTCTTAGCATACGACCCCAACGCCCATGTGGCCTGCGAGACCTTCGTCACCACAGGCCAGGTGGTGCTCATGGGCGAAGTGAGCAGCGAGGTGTATATAGACCTTCAGACCATTGCCCGCAACACCATCAAGCGCATAGGATACACCAAGGCCGAGTACCAGTTCGACGGCAACTCCTGTGGCATTCTTAGCGCCATACATGAGCAGAGCCAGGACATCAGCCGCGGCGTTAACCGTGCCGACGAGGCCGAGCAGGGTGCCGGCGACCAGGGCATGATGTTCGGCTACGCCACCAACGAGACGGAGAACCTAATGCCGGTTTCGCTGGACCTGGCCCACCTCATCATGCGCACCCTGGCAGACATCCGCAAGGAGGGCAGGCAGATGACTTACCTGCGGCCCGACGCCAAGAGCCAGGTGACGGTGCAATACTCTGACGATGGCATTCCCGAGCGCATAGACACCATTGTAGTGTCGACGCAGCACGATGAGTTTGCCGACGACGATGCCATGCATGAGCAGATATACAACGACGTGGTGAACATTCTCATTCCGAGGGTGAAGCAGCAGATACACTCGCAGAAGGTGCTCGACCTCTTCGGCCTTGACATAAAGTACTATGTGAACCCCACGGGCAAGTTCGTCATCGGCGGCCCTCATGGAGACACCGGCCTCACGGGGCGTAAGATAATCGTGGACACCTACGGAGGCAAGGGTGCCCATGGCGGAGGTGCCTTCTCGGGCAAAGACCCTTCGAAGGTAGACCGGTCGGCAGCATACGCCGCCCGCCACATAGCCAAGAACATGGTTGCCGCCGGCGTCAGCGACGAGATGCTGGTGCAGGTAAGCTATGCCATTGGCGTGGCCAAGCCGATGAACATATATGTTAACACCTACGGCCGCTCACGCGTTGAGATGAGCGACGGCGAGATAGCCCGTCGCATAGAGAAGCTCTTCGACCTGAGGCCCAAGGCCATAGAGCGCACGCTGAAGCTTCGCCAGCCCATCTACATGGAAACGGCTGCCTACGGCCACATGGGGCGCAAGCCGGAGGTGGTGAGCAAGACTTTCACCAGCCACTACCACGAGACGCGCACCATTGACGTGGAGCTTTTCACATGGGAGAAACTGGATAGGGTAGACGACATCAGGCGTGAGTTTGGACTATGACGCAAGAACCTGCTGACAGCATCTTAGCGGAACAGCTGGCCGACACGGCGCAGGCTTCCTTCTCCTCGGGAGGGACTGTGGGAAAGATCACCCCGTTCAAAGTGTTGCGCATGCTTCCTCCCGATGCCACTCCGGCGCAGCAAGACTCGGCCATACAGGCATGGTTCCAGCCAGGGGAGATACACTACAGCAACCGCCCTGACACGCTCCACCTGCCGGGTGAGGGCATAGGCCGCAACCTGAAGGAGGTGAACCTGCCCCAGTACTACCGTGAGTCGTTTTTCTCCAAGGACAGCCTGCTACACCCAGAAATCAACGGCGGGCGCTACGGTGCCTTGGGCGACCCTGTGCCATATACACTCCATTCCGACGATGTGGTAACGCTCTCGCTCCTCTTCTGTTTCATCATTGCCGCCGTGGCCTTTGCCAATTCGCGTCACTTCATATCCCGTGAGTTGAAGAATTTCTTCTACCTTTCTTCGGGCAGCGACAGCGGAAGCAGTGAGACGTGGAGCGAGGTGAGGTATCAGTTCTTCCTTGTGCTGCAGACGTGCATTCTCGTTTCCATCACCTTTTTCTTCTATGTCACCACCAGCATCACCAGCTCCTTCATTCTGCGTTCGCCATACCTGTTGGCGGGCATTTTCCTCGGAGTGTGCATTGCCTACCTGCTGGTGAAAGCCGGACTCTACACACTGGTGAACAATGTATTCTTCGATGGTAAAAAAAACCGACAATGGATGAAGAACATGCTCTTCATCACAGCGGCAGAAGGTGTGGTGATCTTCCCCGCTGTGGTTTTGCAGGTTTACTTCTACATGCCTGTTCAAAATGTATTATATTTTCTCGTATTTGCGCTAATATTCATCAAAATCCTCACTTTTTACAAGTGTTGGTCCATCTTTTTCCGCGAAAACTCTTTCTCTTTGCAGATTTTTTTGTACTTTTGTGCCCTCGAAGCAATTCCGCTGCTTGCCCTGTGGGGCATTTTGGGGGGAATCGTCAATGAATTGAAAATAAATTTTTAGGACAACGATGATAAAGAAAATTCTGGTTTCGCAGCCGAAGCCGTCAAGTGCAAAGTCACCCTACTTTGACATTGCAGAGAGATTTGGAGTTGAGCTGGTATTCAGACCTTTTATTAAGGTAGAGGCCATCACGGCAAAAGAGTTTCGCCAGCAGAAGGTAAACATTCTCGACCACACAGCCGTTGTGTTCACCTCACGCCATGCCATTGATCACTTCTTCACCCTGGCCAAGGAGTTGCGTGTGAACATTCCCGAGGACATGAAATATTTTTGCGTGACGGAAACCATCGCCCTTTACATACAGAAATATGTGCAGTACAGGAAGCGCAAGGTTTTCTTCGGAAGCACGGGAAAGATTGACGACCTGCTGCCCAGCATGGTAAAGCATAAGACGGAGAAGTATCTGGTGCCTATGAGCGACGTTCACAACGATGCCATCAGCAACCTGCTCGACTCGAAAAAGCTCCAGCACCACGAGTGCGTGATGTACAAGACGGTGAGCAACGACTTCACCGCCGAGGAGGTGGACTCGTTCGACTACGACATGCTCATCTTCTTCAGCCCCTCGGGAATAGAGTCGCTCACCAAGAACTTCCCCGACTTCAAGCAGGACACGGGGGCCGTGGCCACCTTCGGCCCATCCACGGCCAAGGCCGCCAAGGATGCCGGCCTTCATGTAGACCTTGAGGCTCCCACCGAGAAGTACCCCTCCATGACGGGAGCATTACAGCACTACCTTTTGGAGCAGGAGCCGTGACGCCACGCCAGCACACCTTCGCCAAGCAAGAGCGGCTCTGTAGCCGTAAGCTCATAGAAAAGCTCTTTGGCTATGCAGGCAAGTCGTCGGTGGCTGTCTATCCGCTTCGGGCCGTCTTCGCCACGGTGGCCAAGGAGAAAGAAGACTCAGAGACGGTGATGGTGATGGTGAGCGTGTCGAAGAAGCACTTCAAGCACGCTGTGGACCGCAACCGCGTGAAGAGGCAGATACGCGAGGCCTACCGCCTGAACAAGGATGAGCTCCGCAGCACCTTGCAACAGCGCAACGCCGCCAACGCCGACGGGCAGCAGACACTTGTCGTGGCTTTCATCTGGATGACAGACCAGCATATAGACAGCAAAAGGGTTGCCGGCAGCATGAAAGAACTGTTGCGGCGCATAGAAGCTAAGCTACAGTGAGATTGTCAATGCACCCAGTGAAGATACTGTTACAGTATATCGGTCGGGCTGTAAGCTGGCTGCTGGTGCTGCCCATCATCTTCTACCAGACCTGCATCTCGCCGCTGACACCGCCCTCATGCCGGTTTACCCCTACATGCAGCGAATATGCCAAGCAAGCGCTGAGAAAGCACGGTCCGGTGAAGGGACTCTACTTAGCTATCAGGCGCATCTTAAGATGCAACCCTTGGGGAGGGTCGGGCTATGACCCGGTGCCGTAGGAATTGATAACACCAAACGACCAAATAGACAATTGACAATTATGATTAAGAACTTTGTTGAAGAACTGAAATGGCGCGGCATGCTGGCACAGATTATGCCGGGCACCGAGGAACTCCTGCAGAAGGAGATGGTTACCGCCTATTTAGGTACAGACCCGACAGCCGACTCACTCCACATAGGGCACTTGTGCGGCATCATGATGCTCCGCCATCTGCAGCGCTGCGGACACAGGCCCATCATTCTCGTTGGCGGTGCCACAGGCATGATTGGCGACCCCTCAGGCAAGAGCCAGGAGCGCAACCTACTGAACGACGAGACGCTGCGCCACAACCAGGAGTGCATAAAGCAGCAGGTGGCCAAATTCCTCGACTTCGAGTCGAAGGAGCCCAACGCTGCCATCTTGGTTAACAACTACGACTGGATGAAGGACTTCACCTTCCTTGACTTCGCGCGCGAGGTGGGCAAGCATATCACTGTCAACTACATGATGGCGAAGGAGTCTGTCCAGCAGCGCCTCAACGGCACCGCCCGCGACGGCCTGTCGTTCACTGAGTTCACCTATCAGCTGCTGCAGGGCTACGACTTCCTCTACCTCTACCAGCACTACGGCGTTAAGCTTCAGCTTGGCGGCAACGACCAGTGGGGCAACATGACCACCGGCACCGAGCTTATCCGCCGCACCTTGGGCAACGAGGTAGAAACCTTTGCCCTCACCTGTCCGCTCATCACAAAGAGCGACGGCAAGAAGTTCGGAAAGACAGAGTCAGGCAATATCTGGCTCGACCCCAAGCGCACCACACCCTACAAGTTCTACCAGTTCTGGCTCAACGTTAGCGACGAGGATGCCGAGCGCTACATCAAGATCTTCACGTCGCTCGACAAGGAAACCATCGATAGTCTCATTGCCGAGCACAATCAGGACCCCGGCCGCCGTGTGCTTCAGCGCCGCCTGGCCCAGGAGGTAACCGTGCTGGTGCACTCACAGTCCGACCTCGACACCGCCATCGAGGCCAGCAACATACTTTTCGGCAAGTCAACAAAGGAGGCTCTTGAGAAGCTTGACGAGCAGACATTCCTCGACGTGTTCGAAGGAGTGGAACACCACACCGTGGGCCTTGACCAGCTCGGCCAGCCAGCCATAGAGCTGCTCACCACTGCCGCACCCGTGTTCCCCTCGAAGGGTGAGATGCGAAAGATGGTGCAGGGCGGCGGTGTCTCGCTGAACAAGGAGAAGCTCACCGACGCTCAGCGCCCCGTCACTGCCAGCGACCTTATCGACGGCAAGTACCTCCTGGCCCAGAAGGGCAAGAAAAACTACTACCTGCTGATAGTGAAATAGCCGTCGGTCATGATCTGGATGATGATATTCATGGTGCTACCCATCGTGGCCTTGGGCTACGTAGGGTGGCACTTTTGGTTGTTGCTCCCCCTTGCCGGAGTGTGGAAGACAGCAGTGATAGCCATTGGCGCCGCCTGCTTCCTGCTGCTGTTCCTCGACCTCGGCCGCAAGCTCGACAGCATGCCTCTCAGCGTGGCGCAGTGGCTCTACGAGATAGGCACGTCGTCGGTCATTGTGCTCATGTACATGGTGATGATTTTTCTCGTGGCCGACATCGGGAGGCTGATACACATAGTGCCGCGCCATCTTGTCTGCCACAGCTGGACGGGCACCCTCATCCTCGCCACCATCATAATCTCGCTCTTCACCTACGGCAACCTGCACTATCGCCACAAGTATCGCCAAGCCGTCAGCCTCACCACTGGCAAGGCTCTGCCGAGGAGCTACCGCTTCGTCATGGCCAGCGACCTGCACTTGGGCTACCACAATCCCCGCAAGGAGCTTGCCCGATGGGTTGACATGTTCAACGCAGAGAATGCCGATGCCATCTTCATTGCCGGCGACATTATCGACGTAAGCCTGCGCCCCCTGATTGAGGAAGACATGGCTGCCGAGTTCCGGCGGCTCAACGCCCCCGTCTACGCCTGTCTTGGCAACCATGAGTACTACAGCGGCCAGCCTGAGGCCATAAAGTTCTACCAGGCCGCAGGCATACACCTGCTGCGCGACGAGGCTGTCGTGATAGACAGTACGATAGTAGTTGTTGGCCGCGACGACCGTGCCAACATGCGCCGCAAGCCTCTGGGCCGTCTGGCAGGGAGCGTGGACAAAAGCAAATACATGATTCTTCTCGACCACCAGCCTTACAATCTTGAGCAGGCCGAGCGCGAAGGCTTCGACCTGCAGCTCAGCGGCCATACCCATCACGGACAGGTATGGCCCGCGTCGTGGATTACCGAGGCCATCTACGAGTGTGCCTGGGGCAAGCACCAGCGCGGCAACACCCACTACTACGTGTCGTCCGGCCTCGGCATCTGGGGCGGAAAGTTCCGCATTGGCACTCGCTCGGAGTATGCTGTCATCACGGTGGGTAATTAAGGCTACAGCAGCCTGACCTTCAGTCCTACTACCAGCATGCGTCCGGGCGAGTAGAGAGCGTACTTGCGTACCGACGAGTCTATGCGGCGGTCAACGCGGTCGAAGATGTTGTCGATGCCGATGCTGGGTTCCAGAAGTGCCCACTTGGTGAAATCGAAGGTGTGGGTGGTGTGGATGTTCCAGAGTCCATATCCCGGTGCGTTCTCGTAGCTGCCCGTGTAGTAGGTCTTCGACTGTAGCCGTCCGTTGAGGTTGACATTCAGCCCATATTTTTTCCACGCATGGTGATAGTTGGCAGCGATGGTGGCGGCATGGCGTATGCTGCGCTCAAGGGGTAGCCATAGGTCAGGACTATCGGCAGAACCGTCGGACACGCTCTTGGCGCGGGCGTAAGTGTAGGCGTAGTTGGCAGAGAGGTTGAAGCCGCTGAAGATGTTTGCTGAGACATTGAGCTGAACGCCCTTTACGTCGCCTTTGTCGCTGTTCTGGTAGAGGGCATAACTCACCATCTTGTCTGCCTGGTCCTGGGTCATCTCTGGAAATTCTTTCTTGAGCATCACCAACGAGGCCTCATCAACGGTTACGTTTTGTTTCACCACCATATCGTTGACACGGTTAATGTAGCCTGTCAGGCTCACGGCAATCACGTCGTCGCGGTATTCGGCATTCAGCGAGAAGTAGTTGCTCTTCTCTGGCTTCAGGTTCTGGTTGCCGAAGCTAATCTGCGGCTTGCCTCTGTTGACGGAGAAGTAGTGGTAATAAAGCTCGTCAAGGCCGGGTGCCCGGAAGCCGGCAGAGTAGGTGGCACGGAGGTTTACGGAGCCGAGTGAATACATCAGCGTGGCTTTGGGTGTGAAGTGGTTGCCGAAGGTCTTGTGGTAGTCGTATCGGGCTCCGAGTGTTGCCGTGATTGAGCCGCAGCCCACTGCGAACCGTTGCTCATGCTGTGCGAAATATGCCAGTATGTAGGATTCCTGGTCAATGTTTCCCGACGTTGCCACGAGCTTGTCCAACCGCCAGTCGTTGCCCACGATGGTTGTGCCCTGCGGCAACAGTCCCAATATGGCTTTGACCTGACGCTCTATGGTGCGCTGCTTCTTCGACTGCACATAGTCGCCCACGGCGTTGGTCTTTGTTTCCACATCGTATTCCTTGCCGTATCTGAAGCGGTCCACGGTGTAGTCTATTTGAAGAGAGTTGCGAGCATCGAACTTGTAGATGGTTCCCACGTTCCAGCGCAGGCCTTTGTAGCGCATCTCGTAGTCGGTGCCTCCGGCGGGAGAGCCGCCGGGTACGGTGTTGGGGCGGTCGGTGATTTTATATGAGTAGTCCAAGCCCGCATTCAGTGCCAGATGCTGATTGGGGTTGTAGGTGAATTTCTGTCCGAGGATATTTGAGCGATAGCCGGTGAACAGGGGGGCTATGGTTTGTTGTGTCTCTGTATCAGAGCCTTTTACGTATTCAAGGTCTGTGGTCTGATAGCTGTTGGCACGGTCGTGGGTAAACGATGTGTAGGATGCGAAGCCGTTTTGGCTGATGTCGAGATTTACGGCCTCGGTCAACACTCCATGTCCGCTGACGTGGGTGTCGGAGGTGATTCCAACGGGGAAGCCGTTGGACTTGGTGGGTTGGTCGGTGATGATGTTGATGACACCGGCGATGGCGTCGGAGCCATAGAGCGACGATGCGGCTCCGTCGAGCACCTCTATACGTTTCACCCGGCTCATGTTGATGCGGTTCAGGTCGACGTTGTTCGAGATGTCGCCAGATAGTTTCTGTCCGTTGATGAGAATGAGGATGTATTTGTTGCCCAGTCCGTTCAGTCGGAGGAAGGTGCCCATGGAGTTAGGCGCCATCGACACCTGCGGCATCATGCGTGTCAGCGCGGCGTCGAAGGTGGTTATGCCCTGCTCGCGTATCTCCTGATTAGAAAGCACACGGACGGGTGTGGGCGTGGATTTCAGGCGCTGGTGATGGCCAGAGCCTGTTACCACCACTGGGTTCAGATTATAGCTGCGGTTAACTGCCGATGAGTCCTTGCGAACCATCGTGTGGATTTGTGGGAAAGCGGCACTCCCCGAGAGAAGTGCCGCAGTCAGCAATATTGACTTGATGTAACGCATAATAGATGGTTTAATCTTCAGAAGCTGTTGTTGGTGTGGAAAGTGCGTCCTCGGTGCCCAGTTTCCTGATGGCATAGTCGGTGTGCTGCATCCACAGCTTACGTACGGCGCTGCGCTCTGCCAGGCCAGGGATGTAATCATCGCCACTCTTGTTCTTCTTCCAGCAAGCCTCGGTGAAGTTGGTCTCGTAGGCATTGGTCTCGATGCCGGCAGCATTGAACATGGAGTACCAGCTCTCCTCGTCCTCGTCGTCGGCCATGTCGTTGTGGGCATGGTCACCGGCGATAGACATCAGCGGATAGAGCTGAGCCTTCTTGGCAGTATTGGCAGAGCCGTAGTCGACGGGCACTGGCACGTCACCAACATAGAAGGTGAAGGCTCCACCCTCTTTAATATGTTCCAGAACGTCGTCGACATAGGTCTCGTCCATGTCAACAGTGCCTACATAATAGTTTGTGTTAAGGTCGCGGAGCTCTTTCTCTAACTGTAGGTAGCGGACGTTTCCTCCGTAGTAGTCATAACCCTCGGGGTTGCCATGCCCCATGAAGGCCACGATGCCCTCCTTTACAGCAGCACTGATGTCTTTCTCATTATTGAGTGTCTCGGCAAGTATCTTGGTGTCGCGCTCGTCGGCCAGCAGCGGTGTGCCGACAGCAACCTGCCGGTCGATGCTCTTCATGTAGGCATCGGTGAAGTCGCCGTTGCGGTTGTTCATGAAGTCCTTGACATAGCTGTCGCGCACGCGGCGGTACTCCTCACCGGGAATGACCTGCAGCGACTGCACCACAATCTGCTTGTAGCCTGCCAGTCCGATGGCTGTGAGCCAGTGCTCGGGGTCGTAGTAGTCCTTGGGTGCCACATTCTCGCCGGCACGGGCATTGTTGATACAGATGGCCGAAGAGAAGGAGAGGTAGACATCCCATCCGGAGAAGCTAGCCTTGTAGTCGGCAACCACCTGGTCGAAGGTGTCGTAGGCCTGCTCCCATGTGGAACCGAATGCTACGAGCAGTATCACCTTGTCGCTCTTCTTCTGCGAGTTCACGGTCTGGTTCACAGCCTGCTGATACTTCTCGTAGTTCGACTGCTTACTGTTGTTGTTGTCATCGTCGTCATCGCCACAGGCGATGAACGTGGCGCTGGCCACGAAAGCCATCATGGCCAGCATCAGAAATTTAATCTTGTTGATCATTGTTGTTTGAATTTAAGTTAGACTTATATTTGTTTGTAAGCTTTTTGCCTTGGTTGAAGCGCACTGTCAACGTCGCATAGACAGTGCGGCCTGGGGTGGTGGTACCGAGATGCAAGCCATGGGGCGTACGGTCCACGTAGTTGAATATGTTGTCGATGCCGACATCAATGCGCCACATCTTTCCTATCTGATGGTTCGTGGAAAGGCGCCATAGCTGATAGCCCTTGCCGTTGCCGTCTGTCTGATAATACCGTTTAGTAGACATGCGCCCATAGATGCCTATGCCCATGTTATAGTGTTTCGAGAAGTCGTGGTTCCACGTGGCATAGACATTGGCCTTGTGGTGTGCCATACCGTCGATGGTCACGTGCTGCATGGTGTTGTTCTCCGAGTCATACTGGTTGGCCTCTGTGTCAAGGTAGCTGTAGGAGCCGCCTGCCGATAAGCTCTTTGTCTGGTAGCGCACAGTGAGGTCAACTCCGTAGGTCTTTGCGTCCTCCATGTTCTGATACTGGCGCACGCGGATGGGGTCGTATTTGGCAATCAACTCGCCGGGGGCTTCCTTCGTGGGTATGGTGACGAGGGTAATCATGTCGTTCACCTTATTATAATAAGGAGCCAGTGTCACCGTAAGATGGCCGATGGTGTATTCCCCGCTCACGCCGAAATAGTTGGAGGTCTGCGCCCTAAGGTTCTGGTTGCCCAAATAGAGATAGACGCCGTTCATGTTCTTGATATACTGGTAGTGCAGTTCCTTGGGGGTCGGGGTTTTGAAGCCCTGGCTCCATGTGGCCCTCAGTCGTAAGCCTCCCAGCTTCAACATCGCCGATATTTTTGGTGTCAGCCGTGTACCAAAGCCTTCGTTTCTGGTCAGTCTCAAGCCAGCAGTGATGTAAAGTGGGTCAAGCAATCCTAACTCGTCCTGCACATACACAGCCTGAGTGTTGTCTGTCGCCTTGCCGCTTTCCACTCGCATGGGGGCTTTAAGCCAGTCGTAGCGGTAGTCGAGGCCTGCGCTGAGCCTCTGCTCGTATGGCAGCGTGAAGATGCCCTTCAGCGAGACGTTTGTCAGCCGCTGGTCGCTCTGCAGCTCCTTGTCGCCAGGGAAATAGGGGTAGTAGTTGGTGAATCGTCCGTTCACGTAGCCGTCTGTCAGCGTGGTGTCTGTATAGAAGTAGTTGTAGGCGTGGCGCTTCCAGTCGGCATCTATGGTAAAGATGTCTGTGCTGTTCAGCTTCCATTTTCCACCCACAGATGCCGAGGCATTGTTGTACTGCAGGTCCCACGTCTTCACGTCAACGCCGGGATGGTGTCCGCAGGGGCGGTAGATGCGTTTCCAGTAGATGCTGCCGTCGGCATAGAGTTCCAGCTGTCTTGAGGCTTGTAAGGTGAGGCGCTCGGCCACCTGCCAGTTGGTGTGACGGTTCACTGTCTTGTTGCGTGAATCAGTTATGTGATATTCAGTCTGGGAAAGAGCCTCTTCCGAAGTGTTCTGCCAGCCGTCGGAGTGCTGCAGCTGGAAGTTGGTGTAGCTCGACAGCTTGCCATAGTTCAAGGCGATGCCGTTGTGCTGACGTATATCGCCATACGAGCCTACACGCGTGGTGTTCTCCAGCATAGCCCCTTTCTCACGATGCTTCTTGGTTATGATATTTATTACGCCCGCTATGGCATCAGAGCCATAGAGGGCGCTCGAAGCTCCCTTCACAATCTCTATCTTCTCTATGTTATGAGGGTCGATGAGCGAGAGGTCGTTCTCGCCACCGTTGTCGCCGTGCAGCCGCCTGCCGTCAATCAGTATCAGTACATACGAGTTGCCCAGTCCGTTCATCTGCAAGCGCGAGCTCATGTCGTTCTCGCTGAAGTCGAAGCTGGCAGTCAGTCCGGAAAGAATGTCTTCGATGCTCTTGCCTGAATACTGCTGCAGCTGTTGGTGGCTGATTACCTCTGTCTGCACGGGCGCATCCTTCAGCAAGTGCTGCGTGCCAGTGCCCGTCACCACCACCTCCTGCAACTCCATATCAGGCAACGCTTTCAAGCGTTGCGAAGATGTTGTTTCCTGGCTGTAAAGCATGGAAGCTTCACCCACCAAGCACAATGCCAGCAAACTCACTGTCAGCCTCTTTGTCATATCATCATCCTCTTTTCGTTTCCGCATTTCCCTGTGCGGGCGTAATTCTGTTATTTGGCAGGCTTGACCTTCGGTCGAGCCCTGCCCACGCTCGGCAATGTTCAAGCAAGCTTGGCACTGCCCATGCTTCTGGCAGGTCTTCTGGCTCTCCCCAGTCTGCTTTACCTTCCCGAACCCTTCCCTTTTTCCTCTCCCCTCCAAGTGGTGGAGCCGGAGATGGGGTGTTCAGTGGCGTCATACAAGCAGGCCATTCCAAGGGGGATTACAGCTGCAGGTACAGCTCCGGACTCTCACCGGATTCCCTTACGTCGAGGCGGCTGCAGCCGCCTGATTGCCCTTATCGCATGCAAAGGTACGAATTATATAATACTTATTGGCACAAAAGATGTTAATAATTGTAGTTTTTTAGCTTTTGTTGCGTCTAATGAGTAAAACATTGTGTAAATTTGCACACTTGAACTAAATTATTTAATCAACAAGATGAGAAGAATTAACAAGTTATTGACTATGATGTTGCTGGTGCTGGCCTCTGCCAGTACAGCAATGGCTCAGATGGAGATGCCTCTGGTGCCCGTGGACCCCGACGTACGCATTGGTAAGCTGGACAACGGCCTTACCTATTACATCCGCCACAACAACTGGCCGGAGCAGCGTGCAGAATTCTATATTGCCCAGCGCGTAGGCTCTATCCAGGAGAACGACGACCAGCGCGGTCTGGCACATTTCTTGGAGCACATGGCCTTCAACGGCTCGAAGCACTTCAAGGGAAACGAACTGCTGCGCTGGTGCGAGAGCATTGGCGTGAAGTTCGGTACCGACCTTAATGCCTACACTTCGATTGACCAGACTGTCTACAACATAAGCAACGTGCCCACAACCCGCGAGAGCATTGTAGACTCCTGCCTGCTGATACTCTACGACTGGGCCGACGGCCTGCTGCTTGAGCAGGAGGAGATAGAGAAGGAGCGCGGAGTGATTCACGAGGAGTGGCGCCTGCGCACCTCGGCGCAGATGCGCATGCTTGAGCGCGACCTGCCCAAGCTCTACCCCGGCTCCAAGTACGGCTACCGCATGCCTATAGGCTTGATGGAGATTATCGACAACTTTGAGCGCCCCTTCCTGCAGCAGTACTACGAGAAGTGGTATCGCCCCGACAACCAGGCCATCATTGTGGTTGGCGACATTGATGTGGACCAGGTGGAGCAGAAGATAAAGACACTCTTCTCGCCAATAGTGCTGCAGGCCGATGCAGCACCGGTGGTGATGGAGCCTGTGCCCGACAATGCCGAGCCAATCATTGTCATCGACAAGGACAAGGAGCAGCAGTACAGTATTGTGGAAGTGATGATGAAGCACGAGTCGTTCCCCGACTCACTCAAGAACACCATGGTGTACATCATTGCCAACTACATGAAAGATGCTGCCATCACTATGCTCAACGACCGACTGAAGGAGTATGCCGAGAAGCCCGAAAGCCCGTTCCTACAGGCTTCTGCCAGCGACGGACAGTACCTGCTCTCGCGCAGCGTCGACGCCTTCAATGTTGGCATACTGCCCAAGGACGGACAGACAGAGGCCGCTGTAACCACCGTGCTCACCGAGGCTCGCCGCGCTGCCAAGTTCGGTTTCACCGCCACAGAGTACAGCCGCTATAAGGCCAACTACACCAGTGCCTTGGAGAAGCAGTACTCTAACAAGGACAAGCGCTACAACTCCAACTTCGTAGGCCAGTACGTTGAAAACTTCCTAAGCAAGGACCCCATTCCCAGCATTGACTATACTTACACCACCATGAAGCAGATTGTGCCCATGCTGCCCGTAGATGCCGTCAACCAGGTGATGAAGGAACTAGTGTCGGACAACGACAGCAACCTTGTGGTGATCAACTTCAACAACGAGAAGGAAGGAACCGTCTATCCCACAGAGGACGGCTTGAAGAAAGCTGTTGCCGATGGCCGCAACGCACAGATCGAGGCATACGTAGACAATGTGAAGGACGAGCCGCTGATGACCACCCTGCCCAAACCGGGCAAGATAAAGAAGGAAGTCAAGAACGACGTGCTCGGATACACAGAGCTGACACTTTCCAACGGCGTCAAGGTGCTGCTGAAGCAGACCGACCTGAAGAAAGACCAGGTGCTGCTGAGCGGCGAGGGCTTCGGCGGCTCATCGCTCTACGGCAATGAGGACCTGCCCAACCTGAAGATGTTCGACGACGTGGTGGAAGCCAGCGGACTGGGAAACTTCTCCCACACCGAGTTAGAGAAGGCTCTTGCCGGAAAGATTGCAAGCATGTCGCTCTCCATGAGCACCTACCGCCAGAACCTTACCGGAAGCTCCACGCCTAACGACGTAGAGACCATGCTCCAGCTGCTCTACCTCTACTTCACCAACATCAACAAGGACCAGAAGTCGTTCGACAATCTTATGCAGACCACCGAGGTGGCACTTAAGAACCGCCTGCTGCAGCCAGAATCAGTGTTCAGCGACTCACTGCAGGCCACCCTCTCATGCCACAACCCGCGCGTGAAGACTCTGGAGGTGGCCGAACTGCCGAAGGTGGACTACGACCGCATACTGCAGATAGCCAAGGAGCGTACAGCCAACGCCGCAGCATACACCTTCACCATCTGCGGCAACTACAACGACTCACTAATACGGCCGCTCGTAGAGCAGTACATAGGGTCGCTGCCCGTAGAGAATAAAGTGGTGAAAGGCCCCGACGTGTCGAGCGACTTCAAGGGCGAGGTGGTAAACAGCTTCGTACACAAGGCAGAGACACCAAAAGCCATCGCCGTAATCTTCTGGTACTCCAAGGCACTGCCCTACACCTTGGAGAACAGCGTCAAGGCAAACATTGCCGGACAGATACTGTCAATGGAATACCTGAAGAAGATACGCGAAGACGCCAGCGCAGCATACACCGTGTCGGCAGGCTCCACAGTCAGCCGCGATGACTTCGGAACCGATGCCACAGTTTTCGTCTATTGCCCCATGAAGCCCGAAAAAGCCGACACCGCCATCTTGATAATGCGCGACGAGGTGATGGCCATGGCCAAGAACTGCGATGCCGACAAGCTGCTGAAGGTGAAGGAGTATGTGCTCAAGAACCACAGCGACCAGATGAAACAGAACAACTACTGGATAAACCAGATGAACAACTGGCGCAACTACGGCATAGACTTCCACACCGACTTCGAGAAAACCGTCAACGCGCAGACACCTGAGAGCATTAGCGCATTCATTGCAGAGGTGCTCAAGGCCGGAAACCGAGCAGAGGTAATAATGATGCCATAACATACACCTGATGAGAAGACAACTGATAGCGCTCACCATAGCTGCCCAGCTGGCATCGGCCGGCTGGGCACAAACGGCGCGCGAGGAGATAAGAAACAACATACACCTCACGGCAAGCAACACGCTGGCCTATCCCGGCCCGAAGCAGAAGCTCACACCAGCACCAAAGGGGAAGAAACCCTTCTACATAAGCCACTACGGCCGCCACGGCTCCCGCTATCTCACAAACCGCCGCGACTATTACTATCCCTACGAGGCAATGATGCGGGCAGACACCATTGGCAAGCTCACACCTTTAGGACGCGAGGTGATGGAGCGGGTGAAACGAATTCTCGACGAAGCCGAAGGACGCACAGGCGAGCTAACACCATTAGGAGCACAACAGCTCAGGCAGATAGCAGCCCGCATGTACCAGCGCTTCCCCGAGGTGTTCAAGGGCGACGCCTACATCGATGCTCGCAGCACCACCGTGCTCAGATGCGTGCTCTCAATGGAAAACGCACTGCAGCAACTGCTAATCCTCAACCCCAAGCTGCGCATAAACCACGATGCCAGCAAAGCCGACATGGGATACATGAACATGCAGGACCGCCACCTCGTGGCCATACGCAACACACCCAGCGTGCAGACCGCCTTCGACAAGTTCAAAAACCGCGTGCCACCCACCGACCGACTGGTGCGCACACTCTTCAATGACACCCTCTACATCAAGCGCCACGTCAATGCCGAGCGACTCACCTACTCACTCTTCAAGCTGGCATCGAACGTGCAGAGCACGGAACTGAGGCGACAGCTCACACTCTACGACATCTTCACCGACGACGAGCTGTACAACCAGTGGGAAACCGACAACGCATACTGGTACATCTGGTTCGGGCCAAGCCCGCTCAACGGCAGCACACAGCCCTACAGCCAGAGACAGCTGCTGAGAACAATAATTGAGGAGGCCGACAGCTGCCTCAAGCTGCACAGCCCAGGAGCATCGCTGCGCTTCGGACATGAGACCATTGTGATGCCACTAACATGCCTGCTCGAGCTGAACGACTACGGACAGCAGATAGACGACCTGGCCAAGGTGGCTAAGCACGGGTGGCGCAACTACCGCATTTTCCCCATGGGTTGCAACCTGCAGATAGTGTTCTATCGCAGCGGTCCCGCCGACGACGACATACTGTTGAAGGTGCTGCTCAACGAGGACGAGATGTCGCTGCCGCTGAAAACCAACCAGTGGCCATACTACAGCTGGAGCGACTTCCGCCAATACTACCTCAACAAGCTTGACGCATACGAAGAAGCCCCCCAATGAGCATCCGCTATACAAGGAAAGAAGAGACATGGAACGTAGCCTCACACGCAGGAGGCATTGCCTTAGGCATTGTAATGGGCATACTGCTGACGGCCATGGTGGCAAGAGCCCACAATAACTGGGCAGGAGCCGGCGTCAGCCTCTACCTCTTCGGAATGCTCGGCTCATACGTGGCCTCCACAGCCTATCATGCCACACCCATGCGCTCAAAATGGCGCGAGCGCCTGCGCCGATGGGACCACGCAGCCATCTACTGGCACATAGCAGGCTCATATTCGCCCCTTACACTCGTCGCACTGCGGCAGCAAGGCTACTGGGGCTGGGGGCTTTTCAGCTTCGTATGGCTGAGTGCCATTGCCGGCACCATAGTCAGCCTCATCAGATTAAAGGAGCATTCCAACGTAGAGACCATCTGCTTTGTCGCCATGGGACTGTCAGTGCTCGTAGCCTTCAAGCCACTGATGAACTCAGTGTCGACAGCAGCCGTAGTATGGCTCATAGCCGAAGGCGTGAGCTACATCACAGGCGCACTGTTCTACAGCTTCCGCCGTCGCCGCTACATGCACTCCGTATTCCACTTCTTTGTTCTGGCCGGCTCCGTGTGCCACATCATTGCCGTCTGGGACGTACTCATGCAATACCTATAACAGCATAATGAAAAAAAGATACCTCCACACCGTCAACACCATCCTCTCGCTCATCATCATCGGCTTAGGATTCGGATCGTGCGCCGCCACCAAGCAGCTAAGGCGCGAAAACCAGCAGCTCAGAGAGGAAATAGAGCAGAAAGAGGCCGAAAACAGTGCCCTGCGCAACGAACTTGGCAACCGCGAAGCAGAAATCCAAGGGCTACGCGGACGCATCAAGGAGCTTTCAACGCCAAAGGTCGTTTACGGGCCGCCAGCAAGCTTCTAAGGAGTTACTCCTTAGCGCGTGCCAGATACGAGCCGTCACGAGTGTCAACCTGAATAAGGTCGCCCTCGTTGATGAACAGCGGAACGCGCACCTCCACACCAGTCTCAAGAGTGGCAGGCTTCAGAGTGTTAGTGGCCGTGTCGCCCTTGACACCCGGCTCAGAGTGAGTCACACGGAGAACAGTCTTCACCGGCATCTCTGCATAGAGAATGGTTCCGTCGGTGGTGTCGCTTACAACCTCCACGATGTCGCTCTCCTTCATAAACTCATGCCCTATGACAAGCTCGTTGTCGATGGGAATCTGCTCGAACGTCTCCTGGTTCATGAAGATGCGCCCCGACTGATCCTCATAAAGATACTGATATGGGCGACGCTCTATCACAACATCCTCAAGCTTCTCACCAATGTTGTAACGACGCTCAAGCACGCGGCCGTCGCTAACGTTCTTCACCTTGATGTTCATGATGGTGTTACCCTTACCCGGCTTGCGATGCTGGAAGTCTATGCAAACCCAAATGCCGCCGTCCATGCGGATGGCCGTTCCCTTCTTAATGTCTTGTGAGTTAATCATAAAAAAAATATATATATATAAGATGTTTTCGCAATTCGCGTGCAAAGTTACGAATAAGTGAGCAAACCACAAAGAGAAAAACCGTTTTTTTTATGATTATCCGCTATCGTACCACCAAAGCCCCAAAGGGGCAACAGACCGCAGGCAGGGGTGCAACCCCTGCAAACGGTAGCGTATACAAAAGCCCTGAAAGGGCGGCAGGATTCTTCTGTCACCCTCAAACAGGGTGCAAACGCTTTGTGGCAGGACATTCTGTCACCCTGACACCCTTTTTCATAAAATTATATATATATACCCTTTGGTCTGTGTCGGGCACGACCTCTTTTTACGTAGCAAAGGTAATCTTATTTTATGAGCCCACTTTAAAAAGTCAACTCATTCTTATTTCATTGTACTGACAAACTTTTTGAGCTGTGCGGTTGAAATGACGCTGAAAGCGTCTGCGCTCAGGACTCGATTTCTTGTTCGCTTGGCTTGTCCAAGAACCGCAGTGTCCGCAGGACCTGCGGCAGCAACCAGATGGATAGTAGTAATTATGGTTTACTTGATTATCTTTTTCTTGTTTTTGATGTATATTCCTTTGTGTGGTTGTGGAAGGCGGATGCCATGAAGGTTGTAGGTGTCGTGGTGGGTGTGTGGTGTTTGCATGGGTGGGGTGATGGGTGTGGTGGCTATGTAGTTGTCGATGTTTTCCACGAAGTTGATGTCGTGGATTTCGCATGTGCCGTCGCTGTTTGTCGAAGTGAGTCCGAAGATGGTCTGTCCCATGCAGAGGCTTGGGCGGTCGCCCGTGAAGTTGTCGTAGAGGCCGCTCTCTGTGATGTCCCATGCTATGAGGGTCTGCGCCTGCGAGCCTACGGCGATGGTTTTCTTTATGGTGGGTTCCACCTGTGTGCCCTTGTTCTTGCCGTTGAGCCACCAGAGGTAAGATGCCCCTGGGGCGGTGCTGAGTGCTGTTCCGCGCACTATAAGGTATTTCTGGCTTTTGTCTATGTCGTAGTCCAGGTCTTGGTATTTCATGGTCAGGGCTATGTTGTTTGCTCCCGCGCTCTTTGCCTTGATGGTGTTTTGCTGCGTGTTGTATGTTATGTTTGTGGCGGCAATGCGGTTGGGGTCGCCCGTTGTCCAGTCCTGTGCCTTGAACTGGTAGGCGTTGGCATTCTCTTTGTAGTCTTTCATGAGGCGCATATAGTAGAGTCCGGGGTTCATGGTGCCTTCGGTGGCTGCAAGCCTGACTTGGAACTGTGTCTTTACCATACCCTTGTCGTCTGTGACGAGCGAGGCGGGTATGGGGTATTCTGTGTTGTAGAAGCCGTTGTCGCTGTTTCGTGCGGACGACGGGATGGTGATGGCGGCTATCTTCACTCCGTCGACAAGCAGGGTGGCCTTGCGGCCGTTGTCGGCTGTGGTGAAGCGGCACATTATGGAGAGTGCGTCGCTGATGGCTTCTGTATTGAAAAGTGTGTACTGCACATATCCGCCGGCCTGTGCGTCGCGGTAGCTTTCGCCGTTGTAGTTGCCTTTGTTGGAATCGGCGGAATAGTTGTATTCATGACCGGCCTCGCTTTGCTGTTCGCCGGGAGCCACGAAGTCGAGCGTTCGGGCTGTCAGGGCCTCGTTGGCTGCCTCTGTCTGTGCCATCGAGCTGTTGGCGAAGTTCTCAGCGGTCTGCTGATACCAGTAGCAGCAGTAGCGGGCATGGTGAATCTGATGGAAGGGAACCAGGCGTAGGGCCTTCCACTTGTAGGTTTCCACCCCCTCGCGGCTTACGTCGATGGAGAAGCATGGGTTGCCGTCGAGGTCTATTCGCTTGATGCGGTTGAGCACGTCTTTGCGCTCGCATATAAGCAGTGGAGCGGAGAGCAGGTTTTTCGACGATGCCATGGAGCCGGGGGCATGGTCCATGCGGCCTGCGCCGGCATACTCGTTCTGCATTGTCTCTGTGGGCAGGAAGGCTATGTCGTAGGGAGGGATTTCCGCGCCTTCGGCAATGTCGTACATGATGTCGTAGGGCTTGGTGGTCTGTGCTGACAGGAGTATGGGGCCGAACTTGAAGGCTATGTAGTCGGAGTAGTTGGGGCACTCCTCGTAGCGCAGCTCCATGGGGAGCCATACTGTGATGATGTCGCCCTCTGCCCATGTTCGGTCTATGGTTACATAGGATGCAGTGCCCTGTGTTATGGCCGCATTAACGGCGACGCCGTTGACCGATACCTGGTATTCCTTGCCGGCCCATGCAGGATGTCGCACGGCAATCTTATAGGTGCCTGCTTTCTCTACCGTTATCGTGGTGGTTGCGGTGTTGGGTGTGGTAGGCGTGGTAGGTGTGGTAGGTGTGGTGCTGGGGAACATTGTTTCTTGTGTGACTGCGAAATCGCTGCTCACGAGTCGCGAGGGCGTGAAGAGGTTCACGTAGAGCGTCTCTTTGCCGTCGTGGGTATAGATGAAGTGCCCGTATTTGGAGTGGTTCTCCATGCCCGTACCCACACAGCACCACATGGCTTGGTTTGCCTGTGAATAGATGCGGTAGCCCTGTGGCCTGAGGGTGGTGAAGTAGACGTAACCGCCAGTGGTGGGGTCTTGTGTGGAGAGGATATGGTTCCACAGGGCCTGCTCATAGAAGTCTGCATACTTGGCGTCTCCGGTGCGGTCGGCCATCATCTCGGTGAGCTTGAGCATGTTGTTGGTGTTGCATGTCTCGGGGCCGTCCAGATTGTCTATATACCTGTTGCTGTTGGCCTTTGCCAGGAAGTGCTCAGCCACTGAGTTGCCGCCGATGCATACGGTGCGGTTGGTGGCCACGTCGGTCCAGAAATTCTCTGCGGCTTTCTTGTAGGCGGTTGCCGTAGGGTCTTGCTCGAAGATGCGCTCCATGCCGATGTACTTAGGCACTTGGGTGTTGGCGTGACGATTGTCGAGGAAGGTGGTGTTGAGCGTCTGCATGCCGTTGAGCATTGTGTTGTGAGTAAAGCGCTTGGCTGCCGTGAGGTATTTGGCATGGCCGAAGAGCTGGTAGGCGTCGAGCAGCGACTCGTTCATGCCGCCGTGCTCGCAGTCGAGGAAGCTCTGCAGGTCGCTGTCGCTCACCTTGCTGACAATGTTCACACTCCAGTCGGCCATTTTGCGGAACACCTCTTTGGCATCAGCATTGCCGCCATAAAGATATGCATCGCGCAGGCCTGCCAGTATCTTGTGCTCGCAGTAGAAAGGCACCCATCCCCAATTGCCGCGGATGGTGGCGGTGTTGCCGGCATAGAGGTCTTTCCACGACTGGTTGATGGGCTGTCCGCCGATGAAGCCGTAGAGTCCCTCAGTGTTGTTGTCGTAGGCGCCCTGGCAGTCTTTCATCACACTGACCATATAGTCCATGCGTTCCTTCAGTCGGGCTTTCATGTCTGCCTCTCGACAGGCGGCGTATGCCAGCGAGAGGGCTGTCAGGTAGTGGCCGCCCACATGGCCGTCGAGATTGAAGTTGTCGCTGCCCCAGTTGGTGAACGACGGATGTTTCTGCTCCCAATGGTAGTAGCGGCTCTGGGTGTCGGTGGTGGAGGCGAGTCCCGACTGTCGCACGTATGGCGTCAGCAGCCGGTCTACATCGTATGCCATCAGCGTCTGGAAGTTCAGTTCCATCGCCGTCTTCATAGGACCGTCAAGCAGCGTCACCTCTTCCAAGTTGAAGTGCTTGGGATATAACAAGCTTTGTGCATGGCTGTCTGCGGATGTCATCAAGGCCGACACCAAGGCCATTGTTAGCAGTAGGTTTTTCATTTTCTGTTTTTCAGTTAAGTGTTGGTACTAAGGGTGATTGACCTCCATCTGTAGGGGCGACATGGGGAGGTTGTTCTTGCCGAAGACGTTGGCGCGCAAGGGGTTGTTTTTCCACGCATAGCGCAGAAGCTTCGGGCTGCTGATGCCTTTGGCGCTTACGGTGATGCGGTTGCCCTGGCCTGTGGCCTTGGCATTTACGAAGCGTCCGTCGGCTCCGGCGAGCTCGAACTCAAAGAGTTCACCGTCGGTGAGCAGCGGCTGGTCGAGAGTGAGCAAGACGCTGCTGCCGTCGACCTTGGCTTCCGTCACCTGTGGCGACAGTGTCACCTTCTTGTTCCATATTATATGGTCGAAGCAGCGGGCTATGCGCTGTGCCACCTCTTGTTTTCTCAACGGGTGAATGTCTACTGTCTCGCCTAAGTCGATGATGCATGCCAGCTCGGCGTTGGGCAGCTTCTTTGCTGCAAGGCGCTGTGATTCGCGCACCTGCGACCATCCCGTGTCCTGCGGGCTGTCGGAGGGGTCCATGAAGTTGGCCAACTGCACCACCACGAAGGGCATGTCCGGCTCCTGCCACAACTGCCGCCAGCCCGTGATGAGGTGGGTAAGGTATTGTTCGTACCTGTATCCGTCGCCCGTGTTCGACTCTCCCTGATACCACACCATTCCCGACAGGGCGTATGGTGCTAAGGGGTAGTGCATGGCATTGTAGAGCACCGACGGCAGGTTCTGCCCTCCGGCGTCGGCTGACGGGCACTGGGGCATGCGCATGCCCTCGCGGCCTCGCCACTGTGGCGAGAGTGCCACCTCTGTGCCGTCGTCGAATATCAGCTTGTATGGCTTCTCCGGAATGAAGTGGGGCGCGCCGCCCTTTGTTACGAAGCGCACCGTCAGTGCATTGTCGCCTGCCACGAGCAGCCCTTCTGGAATGGTGTAACGGCGCGGAGGGTACTGGTATCCGGTGGAGCCCACCTGCTTGCCGTTGACGTAGGTCTGGTCGGCATCGTAGAGTGTGCCGACGAGCAGCCGTGCCTTCTGCCCGGCGTGTGCAGCGTCGATGGTGACGTGCTGGCGCGCCCAGAACGAGCCGGTGTAGCGGAAGTCCTTGGTCAGGTTGTTGCTCAGTTGGCGGCCGCCCTTTGTGATGAAGGCGTCAAGTAGTGGCCATTGGCTGTCGTCGTAGTCGCGGGCCGTGAACCCCTCGGCAAACCCGGGGTCGGTGTCGGTGAGCATCTTCTGCCAGCGGTTCTGTGCCTGCATGTTGGCGCGCTGCAGCGAGCGCACCATGTCGTCGTCCTGGAAGAAGAGGGTGCGCTGGTACTCCTGCGGGTAGTATTGCCTGAGTGTGTCGGCATCAAGCCATGCCTGAATGGGAGTGCCACCGACGCTGTTGACTATTATTCCCTGTGGCACTCCGGTCTTAGCGTACATCTCGCGCCCGAGGAAGTATCCGGCGGCAGAGAAGAGCCAAGCGTTCTGCCTGTTCACAGGCTTCCAGTTGATGGGTGTAGGCTTGATGTCGGCCTTGGGGCCGTGGGTGTCGGTGTCTGTCTGAACGCGGAACATCCTTATCTCAGAATTCTCATATTCGTCGATGACCTTGCCGTATTGGGGGTATACTCGCTCTATGGTCACGTCGATGTTAGACTGTCCCGAACAGAGCCACACGTCGCCCACGAGCACATTGTCGAGGGTTATGGGCGAGCTGTCGTCACTATTGCCCTCAACCACGATGGTGTAGGGTCCGCCGGCTTTCTGCTTCAGCAGGTCTATGCGCCAGTGCCCCTGTGTGTCGGCAGTGGTCTCATATTTCTTCTTCCTGAAGGTTACGCTGACACTTTCGCCGGGGTTGGCGCTTCCCCATATGGGTATGGGCTTGTTGCGCTGAACCACCATTCCCGACTGGAACATTTGCGGCATGGAGACTTTAGCCTCTGCCGCGAAGGTGCATAGGAGCACCACTGTTGTTGCAATGAATTTTCTCATGGCGTTGAAATGAATAATGTAATAATCCATGCTCGCTTTCGTTGTCTCGAACAAGTACGCTGCAAAGTTAATCAATAATTCTTTAACGCCCAAACAATCCCGACATTTATTTTTCAGTTACTTTTTTGGCCGCCCCAGAATGAAATTCCCTCCCTTTCCTTTGGCCGTTACGTTTTTTATTAGTACCTTTGCCGCCTACTTGACATTTAACAATGATAAGATTATGGCAAAGAAAGCACTTTTGATGATTCTCGACGGATGGGGAATCGGTAAGCACGGTAAGGGTGATGTTATTTTCAACACTCCCACGCCTTATCTCGACCTTTTGTATGCAACGTCAGCTCACTCGCAGCTGCAGGCCTCTGGCGAAGACGTTGGCCTGCCCGACGGCCAGATGGGCAACTCTGAGGTTGGGCACCTTAATATCGGTGCCGGGCGCATAGTGTACCAGGACTTGGTGAAGATAAACCGCGCCTGCAAGGACGGTTCTATCGTAGATAACCCGCAGGTGAAGGCCGCTTACACATACGCCAAGGATAAGGGCAAGAAGCTGCACCTGATGGGGCTTTGCTCTGACGGCGGCGTGCATTCAAGCCTTGAACACCTGTTCAAGCTGATTGAGGTGGGCAAGCACTACGGCCTGAAGAATCAGACCTTCGTGCACTGCTTCATGGACGGTCGCGACACCGACCCGCACTCCGGCAAGGGATTCATACAGCAGGTAAGCGACGTATGCGCCAAGAACGACGCTGCCATTGCATCGATAGTGGGCCGCTTCTATGCCATGGACCGCGACAAGCGCTGGGAGCGCGTCAAGGAGGGGTATGACCTAATTGTCAACGGAACGGGCAAGCAGGCCACCGACATGGTGCAGGCCATGCAGGAATCGTACGACGAGGGCGTTACCGACGAGTTTATCAAACCCATACACAACACCACCGTCGATGGAACCATTAACGAGGGCGACGTGGTAATCTTCATCAACTTCCGTAACGACCGTGCCAAGGAGCTTACCATTGCCCTGACGCAGGAGGACATGCCTGAACAGGGCATGAAGACCATACCCGGCCTGCAGTATTACTGCATGACTCCCTACGATGCCAAGTTCACGGGGGTAAACATACTCTTCCCAAAGGAGAACGTTGAGGACACCCTGGGCGAGTATCTTTCCAAACTTGGCAAGAAGCAACTGCACACCGCCGAGACCGAGAAATACGCCCACGTCACCTTCTTCTTCAACGGTGGGCGCGAACTGCCTTTTGAGGGTGAAGACCGAATACTTGTGGCATCGCCAAAGGTGGCTACCTACGACCTGAAGCCGGAGATGTCGGCATACGAGGTGAAGGACAAACTCGTGGCTGCCATAGGCACACAGCAGTACGACTTCGTTGTGGTGAACTTCGCAAACGGCGACATGGTGGGCCACACTGGAGTCTACAATGCCATTGCCAAGGCCGTCCATGCTGTGGACAACTGCGTAAGAAGCGTGGTAGAGGCAGCCAAGCGCGCCGACTACGAGGTGATAATCATTGCCGACCACGGTAATGCCGACAATGCCATCAACCCCGACGGTACGCCTAACACCGCCCACTCGCTTAACCCCGTTCCATTCATCTATGTCACCAACAACAACTCTGCCACAGTGAAAGACGGACGGCTGGCCGACGTGGCCCCATCCATACTCCACATCTTGGGACTGGAGCAGCCCGCTGACATGACTGGCGAAAATCTGATTTCCGACTGATGACATACGGTGTTATAGGCTCCGGAGCCATAGGCGGATACTATGGAGGCAGGCTACAGAAAGCTGGCTTCGAGGTACACTTCCTCTTCCGTTCCGACTACGACTACGTAAAGGAGCACGGCTTGCAGGTGGACTCATGCAACGGGTCGTTCCACTTAGACAACGTCAACGCTTATTGCGACACTGCCGACATGCCACAGTGCGACGTGGTGTTTGTGTGCCTCAAGACGGTGAACAACGACAAGCTCTGCAAGCTGCTGCCCCCCCTGCTGCATGAAGGCACCATTGTGGTGCTGATACAGAACGGCATCGGCGTGGAGGCCGACGTGCAGAGTAACTTTCCCGACGTGCAGCTCTGTGCGGGACTGGCGTTCATCTGTTCGGCAAAGACAGAGCCGGGAAGGGTGAACCACCAGTGTTACGGCAGCATAAACCTGGCCGACTACTCTTGTCGCGACAAGGAGTCGGTGCAGGCTGTGGCTACAGAAATGAGGTTGGCGGGCATAGAGGCTGGCATAGTGGAATATAATGAGGCGCGATGGAAGAAGGCGGTGTGGAACATGCCCTTCAACGGACTGACGGTGGCCTTGCATGCCCAGACCGACCAGCTGCTCGCCAACCCTGCTACACGGCGGTTAGTAAAAGAGATGATGATGGAGGTGGTGGGAGCAGCACAACACCTCGGGGTTAAGAATATTGACGAGACCTTCGTGGAGAAGATGATTGCCATGACCGACGAGATGACACCCTACTCGCCGTCGATGCGCTTAGACTATGACTTCCACCGCCGTATGGAGATTGACTACCTCTATACACGCCCGATAGCCATGGCGCGTGAGGCAGGCTTCGCCATGCCAAAGTTAGAGATGCTCGAGGCAGAGCTAAGATTCCTCGAAGCCCCATTAGCCCATTAGTCCCATTAGTCCTATTAGCCCTATTAGCCCCATGAACGTAAAGATAGAGCCATCGTGGAAGCAGCAGCTGTTAGCAGAGTTTGAAAAACCTTACTTTCTGCAGCTGACTGACACCGTAAGGCAGGAGTACACCTCGACGACATGCTACCCTCCGGGACGGCTCATCTTCAACGCCTTCAACCTGTGCCCCTTTGACAAGGTGAAGGTGGTGATTATCGGGCAGGATCCCTACCACGAGCCAGGACAGGCCCACGGACTCAGCTTCTCGGTGCAGGATGGAGTAATGTTTCCCCCTTCGCTTCAGAACATCTTCAAGGAGATAGAGCAAGACCTGGGCATCCCCGTACCTATGTCGGGCAACCTCACCCGATGGGCAGAACAGGGCGTGCTCTTGCTCAACGCCACACTCACCGTACGTGCACATTCAGCCAACAGCCACTCCGCCCTGGGCTGGCAGAAGTTCACCGATGCCGCTATTCAGGCATTAGCCTCGCAGCGCCATCACCTTGTATATATGCTGTGGGGCGGTTTCGCCCGCGGCAAGGCCTACATGATAGACCGCTCGCAAAACCTCGTGCTGGAGTCTGTGCATCCGTCGCCGCTGAGTGCCAACAAGGGCGGATGGTTCGGACAGCACCAGTTTTCGCGCTGTAATGATTATCTGAAACAGAATGGTATCAGCCCAATACAATGGTAGCAGCCAATCATCTTCCTCCCATACTGCAGATAGGAGACGTGCTTATCTCCACGGAAATACTTACCGAGCACTTCTGCTGCGACTTGTCGAAATGCAAGGGCATCTGCTGCGTTGAGGGAGATGCCGGTGCACCAGTCACACTCGACGAGATTGCTGGCATAGAAGAAGCCCTGCCTGCAGCGTGGCCCATGCTTTCGGCATCGGCACAAGCCGTCATCGACCGTCAGGGCGTGGCCTATACTGATGAGGAGGGCGACTTGGTGACAAGCATTGTCAACGGCAAGGACTGCGTGTTCACCTACTATGGCGACATTCACGACAGGGAGACACGCCAGCCCATAGCCCACTGCTGCCTGTGTGCCCTCGAAAAGGCATGCCGCGAAGGCAGGAGCAACTTCCAGAAGCCCATAAGCTGTGCACTCTATCCTATCCGCGAGAAGCACTTCCCCACGGCCGACGGCAATACTGTGGTGGCTTTGAACTACAACCGCTGGAAAGTTTGCGACCCCGCCCGTGATAAAGGCAAGCAGCTCGGCCTGCCGCTCTACCGCTTTCTAGAAGGTCCGCTTAAGCGCCGTTTCGGAAGCCAGTGGTATCAGGAGTTGTGCGAAGCCACCCGTGAACTCGGTTTAACAACCTAAAAACCTACCACACCTACCACACCTACAAAAAACCCCGCAAGAAACCGAAGAACAGTCTCTTGCGGGTTTACTCGCAGTGATTCCGTTGGGACTCGAACCCAAGACCCACAGCTTAGAAGGCTGTTGCTCTATCCAGCTGAGCTACGGAACCATTGCACTACCTAATCTTTTGCAAAATTAGCAATAAAAAGCGTAATGGCCAAAAATCTGCCACCATCCCGCCGTTTTTTAGTGTTTTTTTACATTCACCCTGCTGTGCATCAGAGCAGATGTAGCGTGCCCATGAGGTATAGCAGGCCGAAGCCGAGCACCATTGACAACACTCCGACAATAAGTCCGATGCGCGACATGTCCTTCTGCTGAACAAGGTTGGTGGCGTATGCCAGGGCGTTCGGGGGAGTGGATATGGGCAGTACCATGGCGCTGGATGCTGCTATGGCCACGCCGATGAGCACCGTGGGTGTGCCTCCAATGGGTGCGAGCTTGTCGCCCATGGCTCCGCAGACGATGGCAAGGATGGGCATGAGCAGTGCTGCCGTGGCTGAGTTGGAGATGAAATTAGACAGGACATAGCAGATGAGGCCTCCAAGCAGCAGGATGAGCAGTGGCGGGAAGTCGCCGAAGGGTATGCTCTTCACGGCGTTGGCTGCCAGCCCGGAGGCGTTCAGGCCGTAGCCGAGGGCGAAGCCGCCGGCCACCATCCATATCACCGACCAGTTGATCTGCTCCAGGTCGCGCTTGTTGATGACTCCTGTGAGTGCGAAGACCACAAAGGGTATGAGTGCCACAGTATAGGAGTTGATGCCTGTGACGCGGTCGAGGAGCCACAGTACAACAGTGACACAGAAGGTAATCATGACCACGTAGGTGTGGAAGTCGCGCTTCAGCTCTCCGTCTATTTTCAGCTCTACTGTCTTCTGCGTGAAGGGGAACATGGTCTTGATGAGCCACCAGCTGATGAACAGCAGCACAAGCACTAACGGGAACATGAACATCATCCACTGTCCGAAGCCGAGTCCCATGTTCAAGCCTTCAGGGTCGTTGAGATATTTCAGGGCGATGGTGTTCGGCGGTGTGCCTATGGGCGTGCCCATGCCACCAAGGTTGGCGGCCACGGGTATCGACAATGCCATGGCTATGCGCCCCTTGCCCTCTGGCGGCAGCTGTCTGAACACAGGCGTAAGGAAGGTGAGCATCATGGCTGCCGTGGCTGTATTAGAGACGAACATAGAGAAGAGTCCGGTGATGAGCAGGAATCCAAGCAACACCATCTCGCTGCGCCTGCCGAAGGGCTTGAGCAGCGATTTTGCCAAGACGGCGTCAAGGCCGGTCTTGGTTGCTGCGATGGCCAGTATGAATCCGCCTATGAAGAGCATGATGACCGGGTCGGCAAACGTGGCCATGATTCCCTTGTAGCTGAGCAACGCCCCTACCTCGTCGGGGTTGCACATCCACTTTATGCCGCTGTCGGAGGTGAAGAGCAGCATCAGCACAATGACGGCCACACTCGTGGCCCACGACGACACCACCTCGAAAATCCACATCAGCGTGGCGAAGGTGAAAATGGCAATAACGCGCTGCTGGACAACTGTGAGACCCTCGATGCCGAAACTGTCGGTGGGAAGGCACCATAGCAGCAGAGTAATGATAACGACGATGACAGCCTGGGCTGTCTTCTTGAATCCGTCTGTGGGGTGGAACCTGCGAGCATGGCGCATGGAGTGGTATGCCTCGACAAGATCGTAACCCTTGTAAATATGAAACATTTTGTTCTTATGGTTTTATTAAGTTGATAATGTTATCGCAATGATCTTTTTACCGTCGTAATTATATATAAAGAATTTAGCGGCTGCAAAGTTAGTAAAAAGAATACAGATGACCAAGGAAAAAGCCTTTTTTGTTGCTGTTGTCACAAAAAAAGGCACACTTCTCTTGGCTGGTATCTTTTTTTTTGCTATTTTTGCCGATGCAATACTAAAACCCATCCTGAATTATGAAAAAGACAAGACTCCTTCTTACCGCTGGCCTGGCATCAGTAGCCATCCAGTCTGGTGCCCTGAATAATAATGGCACGGAAGCCGCCGTCGAGCGCCAGAATCCCCTGCTGCAGGTCAGCACGTTGCCTTTCGGCGCTCCCGACTTCAGCAAGATTGAACCCACCGACTACATGCCAGCCCTGCTGACTGGCATTGAGCGCCAGCGCGAGGCCATCAAGCGCATTGTTGACAACAAGGAAACACCGACTTTCGTTAACACCATCCTGGAATTAGAGGAGAGCGGGCTGTTGCTCGACAGGGTGAGCAGTGTCTTCTCGGCTTTGGTGAGCGCCGACAAAACCCCTGAGATAGCCAAGACGGAGAAGGCCGTCAAGCCCCAGCTTACTGCTCTCAGCAACGACATCACATTCAACAGGAAGCTGTTCGAGCGCATCAAATATGTCTACGACCACGAGCTGGTCACACTCACTGGCGAAGACCGTAAGCTGACGGAGGAGACCTACAAGCACTTTGTCCGTGCCGGCGCCCTCTTGCCCGCCGACAAGATGGCCCGGATGAAGCAGATCAACCTGCGCATATCCGAGTTGCAGCAGCAGTGGGGCGACATGTTGCCCGACGCCACTAACAATGCCGTGGTGTGGGTGCAGACCAAGGAAGAGCTGGCCGGGCTTAGCGACGCCGACATCTCCCAGTGTGCCAAGGATGCGGCCTCGCGCGGCGGCAAAGCTCCCTACTGCATAGTGATTATCAACACAACCCAGCAGCCTATACTCACCAACTTGGAGAATCGCGACCTGCGGCGCCGCGTCTACGAAGCCTCTGTCCACAGAGCCGACGGCTCACGACAGTTCAACACATTCCCCATTGTTGTCGAGATAGCAAAGCTCAGGGCTGAGAAGGGCGAGATTATGGGCTACAAGAACTATGCCTCATACTCGTTGGAGAAGACCATGGCCAAGAACTCCGACAACGTCTACGCCTTCCTGCGCCAGCTCATCAGCGACTATACACCCAAGGCCGATGCCGAGACAAAGGCCATCGAGGAGTATGCCCGCCGCAGCATGGGAGCCGACTTCCATCTGCAGCCCTACGACCGCTTCTATTATTCGGCCAAGATGAAGAAAGAGCAGCTGAACATCTCTGACGACGAGGTGAAGCCCTACTTCAACATCGACAGCGTACAGGTGAACGGCGTGTTCTATGCCGCACAGCGCGTCTACGGCCTCAGCTTTGTGGAGCGCAAGGACATACCCACCTATCACCCCGACATGAAAGTGTTTGAGGTGCGCGACAAGGACGGCAGCCCCATAGCCCTTTTCTACAGCGACTTCTACCGCCGTCCCACCAAGCGCGGCGGTGCATGGATGAGCAGCTTTGCCAAGCAGAGCACACAGCGCGGACAGTTGCCAGTGATATACAATGTCACCAACTATGCCAAGGCTCCCGACGGCCAGCCCACGCTCATCACCTGGGACGAGGTGTGCACACTGTTCCATGAGTTTGGACATGCCCTCCACGGCATACTCTCAAACTGCCGTTACAACACACTGAGCGGCACTGCCGTTGCCCGTGACTTTGTGGAGATGCCCTCGCAGTTCAATGAGTCGTTTGCCACCATACCCGAAGTGTTCGACCACTACGCACGCCACACCGAGACCGGCCAGCCCATGCCCGCCGACCTTAAGGAGCGCATGCTTAAGTCCATCAACTTCCATTCCGCCTACGCCTTAGGCGAGAACCTGGCAGCCACCTGCCTTGACCTTGCCTGGCATCACCTCGGCACCGGCGACATTCCCACTGCCGACCGTGCAGCAGCCTTCGAGACAGAGGCCCTTAAGCAGATAGGGCTGCTCAACGCGCAGATACCTCCGCGCTATTCCACCTCCTATTTCAACCACGTGTGGGGTGGCGGATATGCCGCCGGCTACTACAGCTATCTCTGGACAGAAGTGCTGGCGGTGAACATTGCCGACTGCTTCGAGAAGCGCGGCGCCCTTAAACGTGAGACAGGACAGGACTTCCGCGACAAGATACTGAGCCGGGGCAACACCCGCGACCTCATGGAGTCGTTCACCGACTTCACAGGCATGAAGCAGCCCGACGCCTCCGCCCTGCTCAAAGCCCGCGGACTGTAGGACAACACCTTTCCTTTAATAATGGCGATGGCAAAGAAGAACGGGGAGCTGACCCCGATGATGAAACAGTTTTTCGACCTGAAGGCAAAGCACCCCGATGCTGTTTTGCTGTTCCGGTGCGGTGACTTCTACGAGACATACTGTGAAGACGCGGTGACCGCCGCCGCCATTCTCGGCATTACCCTTACCCACCGCAACAACGGCAACGCGGGCAAGGGCGACGAGATGGCGGGCTTCCCCCATCATGCCCTCGACACCTACCTGCCCAAGCTTATCCGCGCCGGCAAGCGCGTGGCCATCTGCGACCAGCTTGAAGACCCCAAGCTGACGAAGAAGCTGGTGAAGCGCGGCATTACCGAGCTGGTGACCCCCGGCGTGGCTCTTTCCGACAACGTGCTCAACCACAAGGAGAACAACTTCCTTGCAGCCGTCTACTTCGGCAAGTCGGCATGCGGGGTGAGCTTCCTCGACATCTCCACCGGCGAGTTCCTCACCAGCGAGGGGACGTACGACTACGTTGAGAAGCTGATGGGCAACCTGCAGCCTAAGGAGGTGCTACTGGACCGGAGCCGCAAGCGCGACTTCGAGCAGCATTTCGGGCAGCGCTACTTCACATACGAGATGGACGACTGGGTGTTCACCGAGCAGTCGGCAATGCAGAAGCTGCTGGCCCACTTCCACGTGAAGACCATGAAGGGCTTCGGCGTGGACCATCTCAAGAGCGGCATGGTGGCCGCAGGAGCCATACTCCAGTACTTAGAGCTGACACAGCACACACAGACAGGGCATATCATCCGCCTGCAGCGCATAGAGGAGGAGAAATACGTGCGCTTGGACAAGTTCACCATACGCTCGCTCGAACTGCTGCAGCCCATGCAGGACGACGGGCGGTCGCTGCTCGACGTGGTCGACCGCACCGTCTCGCCGATGGGCAGCCGCCTGCTACGGCGCTGGCTGGTGTTCCCGCTGCTCGACGAACGAGCCATCAACGAGCGCTTGGACACTGTGGACTATTACTACCGCGAGCCGGACTTCCGCGAGTGCATCGACGAGCAGCTGCAGCGCATGGGCGACTTGGAGCGCATAGTGTCGAAGGCGGCTGTAGGCCGCGTGTCGCCACGCGAGGTGGTACAGCTCAAGGTGGCCCTCGAGGCCCTGCAGCCCGTGAAGGAGGCGTGCCTTGCCGCCGACAATGAGGCTCTCAGGCGCATTGGAGGGCAGCTCAACCCGTGCGAGGAGCTGCGACAGCGCATAGCACGCGAACTGCGCAACGACCCTCCGCAACTGGTGCAGAAGGGTGGGGTGATTGCCGACGGTGTTAACGACGAGCTCGACGAGCTGCGGAACATTGCCTACAGCGGCAAGGACTACCTGTTGCAGATACAGCAGCGCGAGGCTGAGCTTACGGGCATACAGTCGCTTAAGATAGGCTACAACAACGTGTTCGGCTACTACCTTGAGGTGCGCAACACCTACAAGGACAAAGTGCCGCCGGAGTGGGTGCGCAAGCAGACACTGGCACAGGCCGAGAGATACATCACACAGGAGCTGAAGGAGTATGAGGAGAAGATTCTCGGCGCCGAAGACAGGATTCTCGCGCTCGAAGCACGGCTCTTTGCCGACCTCGTGGCCTCCATGCAGACATTCATAGCCCAGATACAGACCAACGCCGTGCTGCTGGCGCGCCTCGACTGCCTGCTGGCCTTTGCCAAGGCGGCTGAGGAGCACCACTACGTCAGGCCCGTCATCGACAGCTCCGGTGTGCTCGACATCAGGCAGGGGCGGCACCCCGTCATCGAGACGGAGATGCCCGTGGGCGAACCCTACGTGCCCAACGACATAATGCTCGACAACGAGCGCCAGCAGATTGTCATCATCACCGGACCTAACATGGCCGGTAAGTCGGCATTGCTCCGACAGACGGCACTCATAGTGCTGCTGGCACAGGTGGGATGCTTCGTACCGGCAGAGGCGGCACACATCGGACTCGTGGACAAGATTTTCACGCGTGTGGGAGCCAGCGACAACATAGCCCTGGGCGAGTCGACGTTCATGGTAGAGATGACCGAGGCCTCCAACATACTGAACAACGTGTCGCCACGGTCGCTCGTACTCTTCGACGAGCTGGGGCGCGGCACATCTACCTACGACGGCATATCCATAGCTTGGGCCATAGTGGAATACCTGCATGAGACGCCCAAGGCCCGTGCACGCACCCTCTTCGCCACACACTACCATGAGCTGAACGAGATGGAGAAGAGCTTCTCGCGGATAAAGAACTATAATGTCAGCGTGAGAGAGGCCGGAGGCAAGGTCATCTTCCTGCGCAAGTTAGAGCGAGGAGGCAGCGAGCACTCCTTCGGCATACACGTGGCAGAGATTGCGGGCATGCCCCGCTCTATAGTGAAGCGTGCCAACGCAATACTTAAACAGTTAGAAGCTGAGAACGCCCAGGTGGGAACGGTGGGCAAGCCAACAGCAGAGATAGCCTCTACACGCGAGGGCATGCAACTGTCATTCTTCCAGCTCGACGACCCCGTGCTCTGCCAGATACGCGACGAGATTCTCACCCTCGACATCAACAACCTGACACCTGTTGAGGCTCTCAACAAGCTCAACGACATTAAGCGGATAGTGAAGGGTAAGCAGTGAGTTAATCCACTGCGACCCTATATTATAAATAAGGTGTAGGTGTAAAGTTGTTACGCCTACCGCCTTACGCTCATATATTCGTTCTTCATCTTCTCGATGCGCTTATTGCAGTTGGCAATGGCATCTTTGATGTTGTCGAAGCTGATGTTGCCGAAAATGTTAGTAAACATGTAGCTTGTGCCGTCGCTGAAGGAGATGACGGGCTGTGCATCCCACACCTCTTTGCCAGTGGTCTGGTCGCGCTCGGCAACGGCCATGAGAATGACGTTGGCCATGCGCTCATCGCTGCCGTCGTAGTAGACACCTATGTTGAGGCAGCCGTTGGCCTTCTCAAGCGCGGCCTTGAAGGCCTGCTCGTTGGTGTCGTTCTGGCTGGCGTCGTTCAGGTAGTCGGTAAATGTCTTCAGGTCGCTGATGGTGCCGTCGGCCACCACCTTTGCCAGCACGTCGACGTGCAACGTGGCGGGGTTGTTGGGGGCAACAACAATGGAGTCGGCCACCGTAGTGTCGTAGGCAAAGAGCTGCTTCTCGGTGGTCAGCGCCGACCTGATGGCATTGAGGGCGCCCTGCTTCAGTGTGGTGTTGATTTCGCAGCCCTGTCCGCCGCTGGCGTCTTTTTTCTCAATTATAATGTCGTAGGAGGTGGAACGCCACTTCATGGTGCCGGTAACGTCGTTGCCGAAGATGGCTCCCTGTCCGCCTTCGCTCTTCATCACGGGGTTGATGATCATCGTAGCCACCTGAGTGCCGCCGCGGGTGAGCGTGCCCTCAGCCTGCTTGGGAATGGCATAGACGCAAGGCATGCCGTTGAACTCTGATTTGTTGTCGTAGCGGTAGTAGTCCTTGGAACCTTTTATCATGAATGTGCACTGTACACCGTTCTCGTCGGGGAACGACAGCTCCAAGGCATCGCTTTCGCCAGTAACCTCCCAGCCTTCCTTGGTGGCAGCCAGCTTGCCGTTGAACATAGGCAGCTGGAGGAAGTAGCCTCCGAAGTTGCCCAAGGTTGGGTCTGAGCAGTTGTACAAACCAATGTTATACTTTGCGTCAAGGGCTTCCAGGTTGTAGCCGTCGGCGGCGAAGTAGTTGTTCAGCGCGTGGGCCAGCAGGTTGGTAGCGTCGTTTATTTCCTCTGTCTTGAAGTTATCCCTCATCAGTTTTGCCACGTTGTCGAGCTTTGCCTTCTGCTCCTCAACAGTCATGCCCTTGGGCTGTTCTGGCTCCGTGCCGTTGTTGCTGTTGTTGTCGTCGTCACTGCTGCAAGATGGCATCACCATCATCATTGCGCATGATAAGAGTATCATGCATTTGTTGATCCTGTGAATCATAATTCCAATTTTTCTTTTTATTCCTGTTAATGTTTATGTTTTGTGATTCTTGTCTCTGTCTTTACTCTATCGGCAGCGTGAGTACGAATCTGGACCCCTTGTCGTAGCTTTCGTCAAGGGTGAGGTCGCCGCCAAGCTTGTTGGCAATCTTCCTGCTCACGGTAAGTCCGAGGCCGATGCCCTGTTCGAAGTGGTCGCCCTTTACAAACTGGTCGAAGATTCTGTCGCGAATCTCGGGGCTTATTCCGCGCCCGGTGTCGCTGACGCTTATTGAGAGCCACCGCTTGTCGTCGCTGGTGCTGCAGTGCATGTCAATATGTCCGCGTATGGTGAACTTGATGGCGTTCTGCACAATGTGGTTCAAGATTCTCTTCACCGACTCCTCGTTGGTCTTCAGCGTGAAGCGGTTTATCACGCCAGTGGTATAGTTAAGCTCTATGAGGGGGTTCACGCGGTCGCGGTAGCTGTAGAGCAGCTCCGAGAGCACCTTGTTGCACTGCATCTTGTCGTTTCTTGCATAGTATTCGCTGCTCTCATGGTCGGAAAGGTGCAGCATCTCGTCTACTATGTCGGTGATGGCCGTGGTGTTTTCCTTTATCCGCTTCACCAGGTCGTTTCTCTCCTCCTCGGAAAGGTGCATGTCGTCGTTGTTGAGCACGTCGTTAAAGCCGCTGATGGCGTTTAGCGGTGTCCTTATCTCGTGGCTCACCTGTCTCACAAACTCTGTTTTCATCTTGTCCGACTCCTCAGCCATCTTGAGAGCCGTGAGCAGCTCTTCGTTCTTCTTCATCAGTTTGGTGCGCATCTTCCTGTGACGGAAAATCCATACGGCGAGCATGACGATGGTGATGAGTGCCAGCACGATGATGACCATCGACATGCGCTCCATCTGCTTCGATACCTTGCGCTTCTCCTGATAGTTGGTGAGCTGCGCGTTCACCTCGTTGATGTTGCTGAAAATCATGTCTGAGTTCAGCGAGTCGCGGTAGTTCCGGCGCGTGTTCGTCTCCTCCAAGGCTTCCTCGTACTTGCCTTCCATGAACAGGATTTTTATCCTCAGGTCCATGCCTGTTATCGGCAGTATGTCGTTGCGCTCCACAGCTTCGGGAATCATTGCCCTCGCCACGTCATAATTGCCGTCGGCAGCCTCCTTCATCAACTTCATTGTCTGCAGGCTGTAGTTGTCCAATGACTCGTTGTTGTCTTTGCGCAGCTTCATGTAGGTATTGTAGTCTGCCATGAAGCCCTTCAAGTCAGACTTATAGAACTTTATGCAGGCATCTATGAAGTAGTATATCTGCATAAACAGGGGACTGTCCTTGCATAGTGGCAAGCTCTTGTTGTTCCACTCCCTTGCTTTGTCGGGCTTTACGAACATGTTCAGCATGGCAATGCGCTGGTATGTGTTCACAAGCATGGAGATGTCGTCTTTCTTGGTGTTGCTCAGTGCAGCCTGATAGTAGTGCTCAGCCAGCCTCAGGTTGCCGCGACCCTCGTAGATGGAGCCTAACGCCACATACACTTTCTCCTGTTGGTTCACGCCGCGCGCCTTCATGTTGTTCATCATGTTGTTGGCCTTCTTGATGGCATCGAGCGGACGGCCGTGCTCGCTGTCGTAGATAGCCTCGTTGAGCAATATGACGTAGTACCCGTTTATGTTCTTCTTTTTCAAGTAGTACTCCTGCATGTGCTTCGACAGCTCGTAGAAGGCGGCGCTACCGTCCTTTTCGGAGTAGGCATTCTCGTACTTGCTGTAGAGGCTGGCAAAAGCCGAATCATTCTGCTCCTCGCCATGCGTTGGGAGCAGGACCACTGTCAGCAGCAAGATGGCTGACACAATCCTGGAGAAACCGTTTCTTATGCCTTTCATGCCAATGAGTTACTATTTGTTTGTTTCCAGTTTGCGCTTTGCATTCACCATGCACCATACACCTACCGCCACGAAAGGTATGCTCAGTATCTGTCCCATGTCGATGGGCATCGAGGCCTCGAAGGCCTCCTGAATCTCCTTGGTGTACTCTATGAAGAACCGGAAGGTGAAGATATACGTCAGGCAAAGCCCGAAGTACCACCCCGTGCCTATACGCTCCGGCATCCGCTTGTGCAGCATCCACATCAGCAGGAAAAGCACTGCGTAGGCAATGGCTTCGTACAGCTGTCCGGGATGTCGCGGCATGGTGTCCACGCGCTCGAAGATGAATGCCCAGGGCACGTCGGTTGTCTTGCCAATAATCTCTGAGTTCATCAGGTTGCCCAAGCGTATGAAGCAGGCCGTGGTGCCAGTGGCTATGGCAATGTTGTCCAATACCGTCCAGAGGCTCAGCTTGGTCTGCTTGCAGTAGATCCACAGTGCCAAAATCAGTCCGGCGGTGCCGCCGTGCGATGCTAAGCCTGCGTAGCCAGTCATCTTCCACCCGCCATCGGGAAGGAAATGTATGGGCAGCAGCATCTCTATGAAGTGCTTGCCGGAGGTGAGGAAATAGTCGGGCTGGTAGAACAGGCAGTGCCCCAGGCGGGCACCCACCAGAATGCCTATGAAGCAGTAGATGAACAAGGGGTCGAACAGCTCGTCCTTGATTTTCTGCTCCTTGTACAGCCTCTTCACCACAAAGTAGGCCAGCGCAAGACCTACAAGCCAGCACAAAGAGTACCAGCGGAACGTCATCGGACCTATGGTGAACGCCTCTAACGAGGGGTTCCATAGAATATAAGCTAACAAACAGCTTGCCATAGTTGTTTCTTCCTTGTTCTTTATTACTAAAATCGCGTGCAAAGTTACACCTATTTCTTCAAATAACCAAAAAAAAACAGGAAGAATTATAGCAAAGCCCTTCTCGCCCCTCTCCCATCGCCATGCGGTAACAGCACGAAACGGGTAGGCAATGTGAGCCACAGGCCCGCAAGCACCTGCTTTTTGGGAAAAAAGATGGCAAATGGGAGCCGGAAACACTGGAAAAATGAATAAAATGATGTGATTATAGAAAATTTTCCGCCTAAAGTTTTGCCGTTTCATCTTTTTTGTGTATCTTTGCCGCCGAGTCTGCACTAATGTTCCCACTATGGACGCTCGATGCAGAAGCTATACAAGATGAAAAAAAACGTTTAACTTAAACAGAACAATAATTATGGAGACAAAAAGAATTAAGAGATTTGTGATTACTATGATGGCCGCTGCCATGCTGCTGCCATTACAGGTCTTGGCAGACGGAAATGTCAAGAAGGGTGTTATCATCAACAACATCGATCCCCCCACAGAGAAAGCTGCCACTCCTACGGCAAGCATCGCCACTGGTACGGAAGTAGAAAAGGGCACAACGGTAACGCTCTCTTGCACCACCGAAGATGCTATCATCTACTACACAACCGACGGCACCATTCCTACAGAAGACAATACGGCACGCCTGACCTACAGCGAGCCTATTGCCATCAATGCAGATGTTACCCTCAATGTTATGGCTTCAGCTCCCCTGTTTGCTGACAGTGAAATTGCTACATTTAGTTATACTGTGAAGGCTTCTTCAACATTAGCTGGCGACGTGAACGGTGACGGCGAGGTAAATGGAACTGACATTGTGGCTTTGGTGAACAGAATCATGAACGGTACAGAATACAATGGAAATCCCGACGTGAACGGCGACGGATCTGTTAACGGTACCGACATTGTGGCCTTGGTTAACATTATCATGGGAAATAATTAATAAAACATTAAGACAATGAAAAGAACAATATTTGCAATGATGGTTGCAGCCATGCTGTTACCGTTGCAGGCTATGGCAGCTACTCTGAGTGTTGAAAAGTTTGAAATCAGTGAGAATGAGACAAAAGAATTGCTCATCGATGTCAACAACTCGGACATGGAGGTGACAATGGTGGAATTCTACATGACACTGCCTACAGGCCTGTCAGTTGTCACTGAAGACGACGAACTTGTTGTGGAGATAGCTGGACGTACCACATATAAGAAACATAGCCTTGAAGCTAAAGTTGAGAATGGTGTCCTGCACGTTCTGCTTTATTCCGGTAGCAACGCTGTATTATCTGGTACTGAGGGTGCTGTAATATCTATTAAGCTCACAGCAGATCCCAGCTATGCTGGTGGAAAACTTGTTTTCAAGGATCAAGTGCTGACGTCTCCTGACACTAAAGAGAGCAAACCAGCTGAATTTAGCTACAATCTCAGTGAAGATGAAGTCACCGCTTACCTGAGTCTTGAGAAGTTTGAGATTAATGCTAATGAGACAAAAGAATTGCTCATCGATGTCATCAACACCGACATGGAGGTGACAATGGTGGAATTCTTCATGTCAATGCCTTCAGGCTTGACAGTTGCCACCGAAGACGATGAACTTGCTGTTGATATAGCCGGACGCACCACATATAAGAAACATAGCCTTGAAGCTAAAGTTGAGAATGGTGTCCTGCACGTTCTGCTTTATTCTGGTAGCAACGCTGTATTATCTGGTACTGAGGGTGCTGTAATATCTATTAAGCTCACAGCAGATGAAAACTATGCAGGCGGAGAACTTGGCTTCAAGAATATTGTCTTGACAGCTCCTGACACAAAAGAGAGCAAGCCCACTGACTTCAACTACAGTCTTATCGGCGAAGGCACTGGCATCGCTTCTGTCAAGCAGCAGGTAAGCGACAATGCTCCTGTCTACACCCTCGGCGGCCAGCTCGTTAAGGCTCCCACAAAGGGTATCTACGTAAGCCAGGGCAAGAAGTTTATAGTGAAGTAAAATAATAGTCCTGTGACAGGACATGACATCGCTACTAATATTTTTTCGAGCCGAAAGTGCAAACTTTCGGCTTTTTGTATTTAGGTGTTCTAAAGGAAGACGATGCCGTAGGCATCAGATAGGGGTAGCCAGCCATACAGCCGTGCCAGAGGGTACGGCGAAATGGCTGGTATGGCTTGCTACCCCTATCATGCCCCTCTGGGGCATTGCCTTGCTGCCCCTATCAAGCCTCTCAGGGCCATTAGGCTTGTTGCCCCTATCAAGCCCCCCCTGGGGCATTATGCTGCGGACGGACAAAGGCGCGCGTGCGCGAAATGGCAAAGATAAGTTGTCCAAGTTGTTTAGGTTGTCGTTAACATACCTACGCTCGCGCGTACGAGATGACGCTTTTTTACTGACACCTCTGACACGTAAATTATTTACAAAAACGGCGTGAAACATTGGGGGCATTCGTAGAGTGGCACTTTACGACCGTAAAGTGGCACTTTTTTGAAATTAAGTGCCACTTTAGCTCCGTAGAGTGCCACTCTACGGATGAGGCCCAATGTTTCACGGCAGAAAAGTGTAAAAAAATCGTGGTGAGGTTGAAGTTTTTATAGAAACCACCTAATAGATATTCCCTATACAAATAATAATCGTGAGAGATGTGGTTATTACAAAATAAATTCGTATCTTTGCAGGCAGATTGCGTGTCCCTATAGGAGAGTTTGGGATGCCGTCCATGCTGATTCTCGTAAAACCACTGAAAACGACATATAGAACTATGAGAAAAACTATTCTACTGACAATGGCCGTCATGGCCGCCACCACTCTTACTGCACAGTCACCTGGCTCTGCCGCTCCGGCTGACAACCAACCTCGCCACCGTTGGCATCAGCGCGAGGCATTCCAGACCGACACTCCAATGGTTCACGACCCTGTAATGGCCAAGGAGGGTGACACATATTACATCTACGCAACGGGTATGGGTATTCAGCAGATGACCTCAAAGGACCGCAAGACATGGACGGTGGTGCCTCAGCCCGTCATGACGGTCATTCCGGGATGGACCACCGACTCCGTTCCCGGCTTCAGCAGTCATGTGTGGGCACCCGACGTCATGCGGTGGCACGGCCGGTGGTGGCTTGCCTACAGTTGCTCCACCTTCGGCAAGAACGGCTCTGCCATCGGTCTGCTCAGCAGTCGCTCGTTAGCTGCTAACCTGTGGAAGGACGAAGGGTGCATAGTCTGTTCACACGACTGGAAGAAGGACGGCGAGGGCAGGACTTCCGGTGATAACTGGAACGCCATCGACCCTAACTTTGTCATTGACGATGCAGACACACCTTGGCTTGTCTGGGGTTCCTTCTGGGATGGCATACAGATAGCGCGCTTAGACACCACCATGCACTTGGTCTCGAAACCAGTAACCGTGGCCCGTCGCTACCGTCCGGGCGACCCGGGTGCTGTCGAGAATCCCACCTCGCGCTTTGCCGGCCGCAATGCCATTGAGGCACCGTTCATCTTCCGTCACGGCGGTTTCTATTATCTCTTCGTGTCTTGGGACTACTGCTGCCGTGGTGCCAAGAGCAACTACCGAGTGGCCGTTGGTCGCAGCAAGCAGGTGAGCGGTCCCTACCTCGACCGCAACGGCAAGGACATGCTCGAAGGCGGCGGAACGCTCTTCTTGGAGGGCGACAAGAAAGAATGGGAGGCTGCAGGCCACTGCGCTGCCTATACCTTCGACGGAGAGGATGTTTTTATCTGCCACGGCTACAGTGCCACACGGGGAGGAGCAGCCATGCTCATCCAGCGCCCCATCAGCTGGACTGCCGACGGATGGCCTGAGCTGAGATAGTTCGTACTTTTCTTGCTTTCATGGGTGAAAAACAGGTCAAAATGCGCCTCTGACGCATTTTTATACCCGTTTGGCTCATTTTTCCCCCTTTCATTAAGGGTAAAGTTGTACTTTTGCATCAGCAATTGAACAAGTAAAAATAACTAATTACCCAAAATGAAATCAAAATTTATCTTTTTCCTTGCTTTGGCCTCGATACTCTTCACTGCATCGAACGCCAAGAAAGTGCACACGCTGGGCGACTCCACCATGGCACCTTACGATGAGAACGCTACCGTCACCCGAGGATGGGGCATGTATTTCGGAAACTTCCTGACCAACGGATGGACCAGCATCAACTATGCCAAGGGTGGTCGCGACTCGCGTGGCGGCTACAACGAGCTGTGGCAGACCGCCAAGAAAAATGTGGAGGCCGGCGACTACGTCATCATTACCTTCGGGCACAACGACGAGAAGAACGGCGGCATGGACGGCATTGAGCTCTACAACTATTATATTAATAAAGGTGACGCCACGGCAGCGGCTGCCGTCGACCAGCGCGGCACCATCCCTACCACGACTTACAAGGAGAACTTAGGCAAGATTGTCGACGAGGCCATCGCCCTCGGCGCCACACCTGTCATCTGTTCGCCTGTATGCCGCAGCTACTTCAGTGGCGGAAAAATCCGCCGCAACGGCCGTCACGACCTTGGCGACTCGTTCAGCATACTTACCGAGAACGGCCCCACCGCCGGCCAAAGTGTTCCCGCCACCGACCACACGATGGACTACGCCTACCACTCTGAGCAATTAGCCAAGGAGAAGGGCGTGGCCTTCATCGACCTGACAAGCGCCACCGCCGACCTCTACGAGAGCTATGGCGACGCCAAGTGCCATGAGTACTTGTTCGACGGCGAGGGTTCAACCCATTTCAACACCACTGGTGCGCTGCTCGTGGCCCGTGAGTGTGCCCGCCTGATGAAGGCACAGGGCATCATGGCCGGCGACATAGTGCTGCCCACCGACCTCACCGTGACACCTGCCAGCGGCGACTTCGGCGAGGCTTACAAGGGACAGACGCTGACCAAGGAGTTCACGCTGAACGGCTTCGGCCTCTCGCCGGAGGAAGGCAGCGTGTCCATAACAGCCACTGACGGCATCACGCTCTCCACCGACAAGAAGACGTGGACCAACGCGCTGACCACCACCTACGCCGCCTCGACACTCGTGCAGACGTTCTACGCCCAGGTGACACTTACCGAGAACGGACAGTTCAGCGGCACCATCACCGTAAGCGTGTCAGGCGGTTCTGCCATCGAGATTCCTGTCACCGCCACCGCCATAGTCCTTGAGGGTGGCACGGAGGTGAAAGCCTACTGGCGATTAGAGAAGGACGACAGCTACGAGCAGACGGGTCCCGCCACGGTAATCTCCGAAACATTCCAGGGCATGTACGTGCAGCGCTACTCCAACCCCAACGCCAACACCGTATGGCCCGAATGGACGGGCTACGATGCTACCCGCAAGATGCAGCGCAACCTGCTCACCGGCGATGCCTGGCCTGCCGAAGAGATTGACGACAACCCCGACCGCTACATACAGTGGGGCATCAAGCCAGCCACTGGCATGACGTTGAGCATAGACGAGATAAGCCTTTTCGTTTCCGGTTGCGGCGGCAACGGCATGTGCTGCCACATCTACTACTCCACCGACAACTTCGAGACACGCACCACCATCTTTGAGATGAAGAAGATGCCAGCCAATAATCCGCAGTATGTGGAGAGCAAGCCCGTCATCAAGCTCAGCGAGGGGCAGCAGCTGCTTGTGCGCGTCTATCCCTGGTATAACGGTGCTGCCACTGGCAAGACCATTTGCCTGAGCGACCTTACCATCCACGGCATGGCCCAGACTGCCGGCACTACAGGCATCCGCACCATTGACAGCCGTCAGAATGTACAGGCTACCGATTTTTTCTCCCTTGACGGACGACAGCAGCCGTCGCTCCGTCGTGGGCTGAACATCGTCCGCATGGCTGACGGAACAACAAAGAAAATCATCTACTAATTTAATAACTACTAATAATATTATGCAAAACAAATCTATTCTTTCAAGAATGTTGGTTGCACTACTCGCATTGCTGCCCTTCACGGCAGCAGCGCAGAGCGTGCAACTGGCCAGCTGGACGTTCGACACGGGCTACACTGTAGCAGAGAACGTCTACACACCGAACTCGGATGCATACGCCGAGAGTGGTAACAAGTGGTTCAGTGACGGTACACCAGTCATTGTGGCCAATACGGCCATTGGTACCGTCAGCGACTATGTGATGTCCGGCAAGACATCGCGCTACTGGGCCTTGTGCAACGGATGGAACAACCAAGTGTTCCGCATCGTAAACGACACTGAGGCGAATGCCATTAGCGACCTGACTGACGCATCGCAGCACGACAACTACTATGAGGTACGTTTCCCCACCACGGGCTACAAGGACATCCAGATAGAGCTGGCCTGTGCCTACGGTGGCAACGCCTCGGCCACGCTCAACGCCGTCGTCTCAGTGGATGGCGGTCAGACGTGGTCAACGGCAGGAACTTATACAACTGCCTCCACATGGTGGACTTACGACAGTGGTACGCTGAAGATTTCCGCACAGAACAAGGAACAGGTCATCGTGCGCCTTATCTTCGGCAACGACTTTTCTTCTAACTGGAATCTGGAGCACTTGACCGTCAGCGGTGAGGCTGCCACCTCGTTTGTTGACATGTATGCACTCAATACAAGCATCGTTCCCGTAGGCGCAGGCTCTGTCTCCCGCAACCCGTCGGCTGCCGAGTATGAGGCTGGCACACTGGTCGAGCTGACAGCCACCGCCAACTTAGGCTACGCCTTTGCTTCCTGGCAGGATGCCGAAGGCAATGTGCTCTCTACCGAGAATCCCTATGCCGTCACCGTCAATGCTGCCACCAGCGTGGTAGCCGCTTTCGACGAGGCCGCCCTACCCGAGGGAACTGCCGTCGCACTGGCCGACTGGAACTTTGAGAATTCGGAGGATATAGCAGCCACATGGTTTGCAATAGGTGGAGCTCCAAAGATTGCTCCAGATGCCCAGATGGGCAATCCTGACAACTACAGTTTGACAGCATGGTCGGAGGCTCGCTACTGGCAGCTTTGCACTGGCTATAATAATAAGGTGGTGCGTATTGAAAACAGCGAGGCCAACAACATCACTGACTACACCGATGCCGCACAGCACAATGCCTACTACGAGATTCAGTTCCCCACCACGGGCTACAAGGATGTGTCTGTTGACTTCGCCTGTGCCTACGGTGCCAATGAAGTGGCTACGCTGGAGGCTGTCGTCTCTACCGACGGTGGTGAGACATGGTTTGATGCCGGTGCCTTTGAGACGATGGGTAACTGGTGGCTCTATAAAGACAACCACATTACGCTTTCTGCCAACAACAAGGAACAGGTCATTGTGCGACTGATAGCCGGAAACGGGTTTGCTTCTAACTGGAATCTTGACTACGTGAGGGTGAATGCTGTCGTGGCTGCCGCTCCCGTATCGGAGGATGTCGACGAAAAGGACTTTACTGCTACCTGGGAACTCAAGTCGGCTGACGTCGAGACGAATGCCGTTACGTCAAAAGACGGGCTGTTCTCTGTTGCAGGTTTGTCATGGGGCGACAAGCTGACGGCTGCCGGTCTGCGTACAGATGCTGGCGTCACCCGCCAGCAGTTCCAGCCTACTGAGACAGGTGAAGCCGGTGACGATGATCATGCGATTGTATTTACCCTGAAGCCCAAGAAGGCCCTGACATTCACGCCCAAGAGCCTCTCGTTCAATGCCAGCCGTGTAGGTACTAACGGCGGTAAGTTCGACGTTGTCGTTATCAGCGGTGACCAGTCGACAAAGGTGGGCGAGGGCATTACACCTCAATTGGCAAAGGAATCTCCCTACGTGTCTAACCACACTTTCGACCTGAGCAGTATTCCTGCCACCGACGACATCTTCTACGTCAAAATCTATATTTACAATCTGGCCAATAACAAGCAGTATGCCTTCAGTGATGTTGTCATCACAGGCGATGTAGAAGGTAAACTGGAGGCCGTTCCTGCTTATACTATGAATGTCAAGCTGGGTACCGAGGGCGCTGGTAAGGTGTCGAGCAACCCGGTAGGCAACGAGTTTGACGAGGGAACCACCATTACCGTGACGGCTACGGAGAATTTCGGCTACCACTTTGCTGCCTGGACTGACGCTGACGGTAACGAGGTGTCGACCAAGAACCCTTACTCTTTTGAGATCAAGGAGAACACCACCCTCGTGGCTACTTATACCAAGAACAATGTATACGCGCTGAACATCACCCGCTCTGAAGGTGCCAACGAGAATCTGGTACAGTTCTCGCCCGTGGGAAACTATGTTGACGGCGTTCACTACTATGAGGAGGGTACCGATGTGAAGCTGACCGCTATCAACAACCGCATCATGACCTTCACCGGCTGGGAAGACAACACCACAGACGCTGAGCGTACTATCCGCATGGACGGCGAGAAGAACGTCACCGCAACGTTCTCGGCAGCTGATTATATCGTAGGTTGGGACCTTTACTACGACCAGCCTGCCAAAGATCGTGTGGCCGACTACAAGGCCGACTCGGAGAATGCCGGTATGCTGAGTCTGCGTAAGGCTGACGGAACAACCAACGGCTGGCTCACACGTGGTGTGGGCAATGGTCAGGAAAATGGCAAGTATGCTGCACGCATCTGGAAATACCTCAGCGAGGAATGGTACTTTGAAATCAGCTTCTCGTCGAAGGGATATGAGAATCTCGTCATCTCCAGCTGTCTGGGCGACGACTACAACACCTACAGCATAAACAATGTGCAATACTCCGTTGACGGCGAGAACTTCACCACCATAGGCACCTTCAACCCGCCAGCACGCGGATGGGACGGCCCGAAGGAGTTCAGCCTGCCTGCCGAGGCCAACGACCAGCAGCGAGTATGGATTCGCTGGATGCCCGACCGCAGCAGCGACAAGGTGGGCGTGGCCAGCGACTACGACGGCACGTCGATAGCCGAGATCTTCGTACTGGCCGATGCCACCGGTGCTGCCGACCAGAAGGCAACACTCGTGAGCAGCAATCCCGCACAGAATGCCGCTGGTGTATCAGCCAATGGCAGTATCATCCTGACCTTCGACAACAAGGTGAAAGCCGGCAATGGCACCGCCAGTCTCGTGCTCGACGGTTCGCCCGTCGAGGAGCTGCAGCCCATTATCAGCGGTAAGAGTGCTGTCTTCAAATACAGCGGCCTGAAGTATGCCACGGAGTACACCTTCACCATGCCCGAGGGCGTGCTTACCTCGCGCAGCGGCAATGCCGTGGCAGGAGTGAGCATCACGTTCACCACCATGGAGCGCCAGCAGCCCAATGCCCGTCTCTATGATGCCATTGTCGATGCTGGGGCTAATGGGGCTTCTGGGACTAATGGGGCCAATGAGACTAATGGGATTCCTGTGTATGGCTCTGTGCAGGCCGCCATCGATGCCGCTCCGGCACAGCGTGGCACACCGTGGCTCATCTTTGTGAAGAACGGACAGTACAAGGAGCATGTGGACATTCCCAAGACTAAACCCTATATCCACCTCATCGGACAGAACCGTGACAAGGCTGTCATCCTGAACGATGCCCTCTCTGGCGGTGAGAATGCCGTACATGTCAGTGTGGGTGCTACCGTCACGGTGAATGCTGACAACTGCTTCTTCGAGAACATCACCTTGGAGAACAGCTACGGTCACGAGAAGCAGGCCGGTCCGCAGGCCTTGGCACTGAACACCGGTGGCGACCGCATCGCCCTGAACAACGTGGCACTGCTGAGCTATCAGGACACGTGGATCACCACCTCCACATCGAACAACCGCCACTACATCAAGAACTCGCTCATCGAGGGTGCTGTGGACTTCATCTACAACTCAGGCAACGTCTACTTGGATGGCGACACACTGGAGATAAACCGTCCCTCAGGCGGCTACATCGTGGCTCCCAGCCATGCCGCTGACGTGAAGTGGGGTTACGTGTTCCAGAACAACATCATCCGTGCCCATAAGGGTGTCGACGTGAAGGATGTCTGGCTTGGCCGTCCCTGGCACAACGAACCCAAGACTGTGTTCATCAACACACAGACATTCATCAATCTCCCTGCCAAGGGCTGGTACAACACGATGGGTGGTCTGCCCGCACTCTGGGCAGAATACAACACGGTGGATGCCAACGGAAATCCCGTTGACCTGTCGCAGCGCGAGTCTTACTACTACTATATGAACGGTGACCAGAAGGTGGAGAAGTTTGGTGTGAAGAACACCCTGACTGCTGAGGAGGCTGCTGAGTACACACTGAAGAACGTGGTGGGCGGCGACGACAACTGGCAGCCCGACCTGATGTGCGAGGCCTGCGACGCCCCCGTGGCAGTCAAGAAAGACGGCAAGATAACCTGGGGAGCCGTGCCCTACGCCATCTGCTATGTCGTCACAAAGGGCGACGAGGTTGTAGGCTTCACCACCGACTGTGAGTTCGACGCATACGCACAAGGCGACTACAAGGTACAGGCCGTGAATGAGTTCGGCGGACTGTCGAAGTACGGCGACGCCGTGAGCGGCACCACCGGCCTTGAGCTTAGGGAGGTCTCCCCAAGCCCCTCCCAAAGAGCAGTGTTCTCCATCGATGGCAAGCCCATCAAGACCATGCAGCGCGGAGTAAACATAGTGATGCTGCAGGACGGAAGCGCCCGCAAGGTGGTAAAGTGACATTTATCGTAGGGACTGAATAATTGGAAAGAAATTGCCATAATTCACATAATTTTGGCTGCGCTAAGTAGCTGTCTCAAAGAATAATTATGGTAATTATGACAATTTCTTTCCAATTATTCTTTTTTATTTGCTTGTTTCCCAATAATGTTGTATTTTTGCAACATGATAACAAGCAGACTACTGACAGCCCTCGCCTGCATGGCTCCAATTGTAGTGGCAGCCCAGACGTTCAGCTTGGTGAAGCACTACGACGAGGAAAATGGCGTGCCGTCGCACCACATCACCCAGATGCTGCAAGACAGCCACGGCTTCATGTGGTTCTCCACATGGAACGGGCTGTGTCGCTTCGACGGCTACGACTTCCAGACCTTCAAGCCAGAGGCAGGCGACGGTTGCACCATGGCCAACGACCGCATCCGCAACATTGCCCTCCGCCCTGACGGCAAGATTATTTGCCAGGTGGAGGAAAACGAATACTATCTCTTCGACACCCGCACCTATCGTTTCTGCGACATCCATTCAGACAGCAAGAACCAGGCCTCGGCCGACATGCAGCGTTACCGCCAGAGCAAGTCGGCAAAGGGCGAGAAGGCTGGCGAAACCACCTTCACCCTTACCGATATGCAGGGCAACGAGTGGCGGCTCACCACCGGCAGCATAAGCCTTTACCGCAAGGCCGAGCAGCACGCCCAGCCCCTGTCCATCCAGCCCGCTGCAGAAGTGAAATGCCTGTTCAGCGACCGCCAAGGGCGCATCTGGCTCACCACCCGCGAAGATGCCGCTGTGCGCATCTATGATGCAGACATGCAGCCCATAGGATACCTTGGCCCCGACGGCAACATCCACAAGAGCTACACATCGTTCGGCGCAGCCATCTACTGCATGTGCCAAAGCAGCGACGGCACACTCTGGCTCGGCTCCAAGCCCCACGGCCTTTTCCGCCTTACGCCCGCAGGCTCACAATACACCATCAGCCAGCCCGCAGCCATGAGTAGCGAGGACATCTACAACATAAAGGAAGACAGCTTCGGCCGCCTGTGGATAGCCACCATGCGCCACGGACTCTACTACACCGACGACCACCACACCAAGTTTCTCACCCCCAAGCACTACCCCCAAGAACGAGGCCAGCGCATACGCCTCCTGCACATCACCTCCCACGGCCTCCTGATAGCCGCGGCCACCGACGGCCTGTTTGCCGCCAAGATAGAGAAGAATGCCGACAGCATGCACTTCATACACCACCAGCGAGAGGCCAACCGCGAAGAGAGCCTGAGCAGCAGCGCCACCATGGACATAGCCGAGACCACAGGCGACCAACTGCTTGTCAGCACCGAGAGCGGGGGCGTGAACATAGTGGCCGCAAGCAGCCTGCTCACCCCACAGCCCCACTTCCGCCACTTGAATGCTGCCAACCACGGCCTGCCTTCCGACATTGCCCTGTCGCTGGCACCCTTGGACGAGAACAGGGTGATGGTGACAAGCAGCCGCTTGGTGACCATCCTTGACAGGCTCGAACACATACGCACACTCGACGCCCACCACTTTGCCCACAGCCTCCGCTTCGCCGATGCCCGTCCGCTGCCCATAGCCCACGGACGCTGGCTCTTCGGCCTGAAGGATGGAGCCTTTGTCACATCGGCCGAGGAGATGCTCAAACCGCCGTACACGTCACCCATAGTGCTGACAAATATAGAGGTGAGAGGAGAGGGATGGGAGGTGAGAAGAGAGACGAGTGCAGAGTCGTTGGACACGTTAATGCTGCACCCCCAAGAGCGTAGCGTCACCATCCACTTCGCCGCCCTCGACTACTGTGCGCCCGAACGTATCAGCTACGCCTTCAGGCTCTGCACCGGCGACGACGGGGACAGCACACAGTGGAACCACATAGGTCACGACCGTTCCGCTACACTTCTCAACTTGCCGCCCGGCACCTACTGCTTAGAGGTGAGAGGAGAGAGATGGGAAGTGAGAGGCGAGGGCGCGCCCCGCACACGCAAGCTCACAATAATAGTGCAGCCCACATTCTGGGAAGCCTGGTACGGCCAGCTGCTCATCCTGCTGATGATTGTGGCCGCTGTGGCCGCTGTCGTTTCCACCTTATTATATATAAGGCGCATCAAGCGCCGCCAGCGCGAGACCTTAGAGGCCTATCTGGCTCTGATAGAGGTGAAGGACAACAGCCACCAACGTTCATCAGCCTCGGAAGCCCCGGAGGTCTCATTGCCCCCATCCGTTACTTCTGACCCTACTTTGGAGCGCATAATGAAGTTTGTAGAAGAAAACATCTCGAATGCCGACATCGGCGTGGGCGACATGGCCGCTGCCGCTGCCGTCAGTCGTAGCGGCTTGCAGCGCAAGCTGAAGCAGACCATGGGCATCACACCCCTCGACCTGCTGCGCGAGGCTCGCATCAAGCATGCCTGCCAACTGCTGCAGCACTCTGACAACACCGTCGCTGAGACAGCCTTTGCCTGCGGCTTCACTGACCCAAAATACTTCAGCCGGTGCTTCAAGCAGACCACAGGTATGAGTCCTACAGAATATAAAATGAAAAAATGATAAAGCGTATGAATGCAAGATCTTTCTTCCTTAGTTGCATAGTGGCATTAATGACCGTGCAGACGGCTTTACCCTCGGTTGCACAAACAGACGTGACAAAGTATTTCTTGAAGAACTACGGCTTTGATTCCGATTTCGACTACACGGCCTCCAGCACCGCCAAGGTTGCGCAGGAGATAAAGGAGATAGACGGGTGGACTCCTGTCTTGAGTGCCGACTACACCATAACGGGAGTCTATGAGTTCGGATTCAAAGGAACGTTTAACGGGGCTACAGTGCCAGCCACGGGCTACAACGGAGAACCCGGTGGCGCCCTTGCCCTCTCCACAGGATGGGAACAGACATTCTGCTATCAGCAGACCGTCACCCTGCCTGCAGGCACCTATACCATCAACGTGCCTACATACAACTCGAAAACCGTGACAGGAGGAAGTTCCCTGCTGTCGTGGATACCTAACAGCGGCACCACGGTTAGTTCATCGTTGAAAAGCTACAACGTAAAGGCATGGACGGTGGACAAGATAACCTTCACACTGACACGTCAGACAACAGGCAAATTGCAGATAGGCTATAAGGCTGTGGCAGGAGGAAGTGTAAACTCTGCCTGCCTGCTCATTGACTATGTCCAGATAATGGCTGAGAACATGGCCGTCAGCAAGGGTAAGCTTATTGTAGCCCTGAGGTCGGCCAACAGCCTCTATGGAAATGGCGACGGCATTGGTGCTTCTGGGCTGAAAGCCGCCATCGATGCCGCCCAGGCTGTTTGCGACAACGCGGAGGCAACGATGCCCGACGTGCTGGAAGCCACTTACGCGCTGAACGAGGCTATGGAAACCTTCAGCCAGGAGAATGCCTCAGACAACAATCCACTGGACCGCACAAGCCTGATACAGAACCCGTCGTTTGAGACCAACGGAACTGCGGGATGGACGGTGCACAACATGAACACTCAGAGCAATACGGTGTTCGGCAAAAAGAAAGGCACCTATTACTTAGAGTCATGGGTGAGCATTGGGCAGCAGATAGGCGACGCATCGGTGGTGCAGACGCTTAAGAACCTGCCATGCGGACGCTACCGGCTGAAAGCCTCTGCACTGCACATACAGCAGACAGGCAACAACAGTACGACAAACAAGGGGACTGCACAGACGGGTGTTCAGCTGGTAGCCGGTACTACGAAGGCTGTGGTGACTGCCATGAACGACTACACGCTGCCCTTTGCCGTGCTCGACGAAAAGGAAGATGTTGAGATAGGCCTGAAGGCTGAACAGGCGACGGGCAACTATCTTTGTGTTGACAACTTCATACTGCAATACGTAGGCCAAGTGACACAGGCCGACTACGCTCTTGAACTGCAGAAACTGTCAGACATGGGCCAACAGCTTTTAGATAAGGGCATTCAGCAGGAGGTGGCGAAAGGGCTTACTGCCGCCATTGGTAAGGCTGCGACGGCTCTGCAAGGGACGGGCACGGACAACGATGGAAACAAAACCTACGATGTAGACGCACTGAAGGCGGCACAGACAGAACTGCTACAGGCCATCAGTGAGGGTGAGGCATCGCTGGCTCTATACAACGGCCTGAAGAAACGCATTGCCTATGCAGAGAAGGTGGTTGGATGGTGGAAAGACTTAGAAAGCAAGGCAACAGCTCTTTCCGCCCTTCAGGTGGCATTAGAGACAGCCCGTCGGCAGGCGGCAGACTATACACTGACTACGGAACAGCTGACAGCAGCGGTGAACACACTGAACGAGCATATCAGTGCCGTAGACAAGAAGGTTTACTGCAGTACAAATGCGTGTGGCACTGACGCTCAATTGAAGAACAACGCAAATCAGTGGAGCTACGAACGGTCGCTACAGTCAAAGCACTGGATTCTGTTCTGGGAGGCGGGCTACGGAATGCAGACACCGCCGGCGGTGGAGACAATTCTGAGCACTGCGGACAAAGTTTTCGAGTTTTACGCCGACGACCTGAAATTCATAACAACTAATGAGGGAAAGTCGAAGACGGACTCACTGAAAATGATCATACGCCTGCGATACACCGACGAATGGGAAGCAAGCGGAAGCGGCATCGACGACCAGATAGGCCTGCTTACACTCTCACGGTGGGCCTATACCTCACGCGACGGGCAGACAGTGGCACACGAGATAGGACACTGCTTCCAGTACCAGACCCACTGCGACAACAACAACCAGAACGGTTGGATGTACAACTGGGGAACGTCTACCCTCAACGTTTTTTGGGAGATGTGCGCGCAATGGCAGGCATATAAGTACTACCCGCAGATGCAGTTCAACAATGAGTGGTTTACGAATACGTTGAACGGCCTGCACCGCCATCCGTTGTGTGTAGACCTGCGCTACAACAACTTCTTTATCCAGGATTATTTCTGCCATCGCCACGGCATTGACTTCATCGGGAAGATGTGGAACAGCTGCGTAAGGCCCGAAGACCCGCTGCAAACGTACATGAGAATGACGATGAGCGGGAGTGCGACAGAGAAGCTGAATGAGCTGAATAATGAGATGTGGGAGTATGGAGCAAGGATGACAACCTTCGACCTGGACCCTATCCGTGAGAGTGGAAAGTCAAGCATTGGCAAACGTTCGCAGACGGCTCTTACGAGTGACAGCGAGGGGTTCTTCTCGCCTACACCTGCTGTCTGCATTGAGAACTTCGGTAACAATGCGATACGCCTAAACGTGCCGTCGGAGGAAAAGACGGTTTATGTTGAACTGGTGGGGGAGGCAGGTAAGAGCGGTTACACCACTTTGAACAAGATACGTGCAGGATGGAAATTCGGTTTCGTGGCACTGCAGAAAGACGGAACACGCGTTTACGGCGACATCGGAACAGCGACATACAATGAGCCAGAAAAGCTGCTGGCTTTCGACTGTCCGGGGGGATGCTCTTACCTGTGGTTAGTGGTGAGCGGCGCGCCGACAATGTACTGGACCCGCAACTGGATAAGCTGGGAGAGCGAAAGCACGGCTGAGCAGTGGCCATATAAAGTGAAATTCTACAGGACGAATGTCTATGGCAAGCCTACGAACGATGGTCTGCCGACGAGCGTTTCAGGCATCAACGACTGCTTCGCCGATAGCAGAACTCTACCGGCGAATAATGTCTACTCACTTGACGGTCGGCTGATAAGGGGCGGGAATGCCTCACTCGACGGTCTGCCGGCAGGTGTCTACATTGTGGGAGGCAGGAAGATAGTGGTGAGATAAACTTCTCCCCTTTTCTTGTTAGTTGGTCTTATAGTCGTATTTGATTTCGGCGAGCTGCGTGTTGGCTTTTTCAATTTTATCCTTGAGGGTGGTTTTGTAGTGGTGGAGCCGTTGGGCAAGGTTGTCGTCGGTGAGTGCGAGTATCTGCAGGGCGAGTATTGCTGCGTTTTGTGCTGCGTTTACACCTACGGTAGCTACTGGTATGCCTGGTGGCATCTGCACTATTGAGAGGAGTGCGTCGAGTCCGTCGAGCATGCCTTTTATGGGTACTCCTATGACGGGGAGTGTGGTGTTGGCGGCTATTACTCCGGGTAGTGCTGCGGCCATGCCTGCTGCTGCTATGATTACTTTTATGCCGCGTGCCTTGGCGGTGGTGGCAAACTTCTCGACAGCGTTGGGTGTGCGGTGGGCTGAGAGTGCGTTGACTTCGAAGGGCACCTGTAGCTCGTCGAGGAGCTTGCATGCTTTTTCCATGACGGGCAGGTCGGATGTGCTGCCCATGATGATGCTTACTGTTGGTTTCATTTTTTTTGAGGTTATGGGGTTTTTATTAGTAGAAGAGCACTCCTACGGCTGTGCAGAGGGTGCCTATGAGGAATCCGCCGACGACTTGCGGGAGTGTGTGCTGGCGCAGTATGATGCGGGAGGAGCCGAGCAGCCCTGCAACAATGAGTATGAGGCAAAGGGGGTATATGGGGTTGAAGATGAAGATCTGGCTGAAGACGAGGAGTGCGCCTACGAGCCCGCCGATGGCTGCCATGTGTGTGGATATTTTCCACCACACGTTGATGATGGCGCATGCTACTTGCACGAGTAGTGCTGCTACGACTATGGCTGCCATGAGATGTGGCATGTGCATGTGGTGCATGATGTATGCGAGGCAGAGGTAGCTGAGAATGGAGATGAGATAAGGTATGATGCGTCGCTCTCGTGCGCTGAGCTGGATGGGGCTCCATCCTTGGTAGCGGCGGTAGAGATGGATGAGGATGGTTGGAAGGAGTATGGTGAAGAGGTAGACGAGTGTGAGCACCATGGTCTTATAGAGCCAGGGCAGGAGGCTGAGGTAAGTGAACATGAACAGGAGCAGCATGCCGAGGAGGGGGAGGTAGAAGGGTGTGAAGAGCAGGCTTATGACTTTTGCGGATAGTATTATCTGTTTCTCTCGTGTCATCTTGTAGGTTCTGTAGGTTTTGTAGGTGTGGTAGGTTTTGTAGGTTTTTACTGACGCCTGAGCCTGGCGACGGGTATTGAGAGTTGTTCGCGGTATTTGGCTACTGTCCGCCGGGCTATGGTGTATCCCTTGGCGTTGAGTGCTGCTGTCAGGTCCTCGTCGCTCAGTGGCTGTTGCTTGTCCTCGGTGTCGATTATGTCTCTGAGGGCGGCTTTTATCTTTCTTGTGGAGAGCTGCTGGCCGCTCTGGGTGACATAGCCGTCGCTGAAGAAATGGCGGAGTGGGAAGGTGCCCCATGGTGTCTGGGCGTACTTGGAGTTGCTTACACGCGAGATTGTTGACATGTCGAGTCCTGTTTTCTGGGCGACGTCCTTTAGGATCATGGGGCGGAGCGAGGCTTCGTCGCCGTCGAGGAAGAACTGGTGTTGCAACTGTATTATTGCACGCATGGTGGTGGTTAGTGTTGCACGGCGTGTGCGGATGGCTTCTATGAATGCTTGTGCGGCGTCTACTTTCTGCTTGATGTAGAGCAGGGCTTGCTTGGACTGTGGGCTGAGGTTGTCGCGGTTTTGCTGGTACTCTCTGATGGAGTCTGCAAAGGACTGGGAAACCTTGAGTTCGGGCAGGTCGCTGCTGTTGAGGGTAAAGGTTACGGTGCCGTCGTCGTGTGTGTCGACAATGAAGTCGGGTGTGATGTGCTGTAGGGAGCGCCCTACGGCCTCGCCGAGTGCTGCTCCGGGCTTGGGGTTGAGGTGTCGTAGTTGGCTGATGACGCTGTCCATCTGTGCCTGGCTGATGCCCAGAGTGTTGCGTATGCGGCTCCAGTGCTTGTGTGTGAAGGCTTCGTAGTGTTTCTTTACTACTTGCTGCATGAGGTTGTCGATGGTGGTGTCGGTGCCTTGGTTACGGTGCTCGCTGCGCCTGCGTTCTATCTGTAGGATGAGGCACTCCTGTAGTGTCCTTGCCCCAATGCCGGGGGGGTCGAACTGCTGCAGTTTGATGAGTACGTGCTCGAGCTCTTGTACGCTGACATCGATGTTCATGTAGACGGCCATTTCGTCGCTTATGGCTTGTAGGCTTTTGCGCAGAAAGCCGTCATCGTCGAGTGAGCCAATGAGGTATTCCATTATGGAGTGTTGACGGGGGGTAAGCTGGTGCTCTGCCATCTGCTCTTTAAGCTGGTCGTAGAAGGAGAGGGTTTGGCCGTAGACCATTTCCTCGTGTTCAGCGCCTACAGGGCTTCCTTGGCTGGTGTATACTGGCAGCTCCTCGTCGTCGCGTCCGATGCCCTCTAAGGCTGCATCGAGAGCGGACTGGCGGTCTTCGCGGTCGCGCTGGCTGTCAAAGTCTTCGTCTGTGGTGTCGCTGCCGTTGTCGTCCCACGGATCGCGGTCGTGGTCGTCGTCGGTGGTGGTCTCTAAGGCGGGGTTGTCGTTCATTTCTGTGCTGATTCGCTCCAGCAACTGTGCTAAGGGTAATTCTACGAGCTGTGCCTGTAGCAGCTGCTGCTGGGTAATGGTCTGCACTTGCCGTTGCTCCTGCTTCTGCTGTTGTATCTGCGCTAACCTGTCGTTCATCTGCTGTTATTTATAGTATTCTGTGAGTTCCTTTGCCATTTGGTCGAGCTGTTCCACATCATTGCTGTATCGTTGCCATATCTGCATGCATGGTATCATAAGCGGCGAAAAAATCATCTCACGGCGTTTCAGGCAGGGGTCGCAGTAAATGTAGATGTTCAGCAGCTCGGCCACCTCGTCAGGCGGTATTCGCAGCAACTTGGCTGTCTGAATGACCTCGGGCGTTACAGCCACCATGGTGGCTGGCGTCAGCTTGAAATACAGGTCGAGAATAATGATGAGGGCAGCGGGCGTCAGACGGCTGTCTTGATCCAAAGGTCGGAAGTCGAGTTCAAAGGTCTCGTTCACCTCCACGCCGCTGTAGAATTCGTCGGCATTGCCAAAGCCTTTCATTTCTCGCAACAGCCGTACGGCACGGCTTAGCTTGTTGGGCTTATTGGCATAGGTGGCCATAAGCCTTTCTATTCGCGGCGTGTCGAGGCTTGCCAACTGTTGCATGCGCTGGCGCAGTTGCTGCGGGCTGATGTGCAGTTCTAAACTCAGCTCCACCATTCTTCGGCTGTAGAGAGGTTTCACTCCTACGGGTGAGCTGAGATACACCTGCATAAGCATTAGCCAATAGTCATCGTTCCATTTCGTTTTGCTCGCCATAATATCGCTATTTGGCAGCAAAGTTACAACTTTTTTCGATAAAATGTTCAACATCTTGTTTTTTTTCACCATTAAAGTTGCATAAATGATATTTTTTTGCTTACTTTGCAAGCCAATGAAGAGAATAACGACTTTCTTCCTCCTGATGCTAAGCACGGGAGGGTATATGGCTGCCCACGATTTGGAGGTCGGGGGTATATATTATAATGTGGTGAACCCAGGCGAGTTGTCTGTGACTTCTGGTGAGCGTGCATATATCGGCTCTGTGGCAATTCCGTCGACCGTAGAGGCGAATGGCAACAAGTACACGGTGACGGCAATTGGCGATGCTGCCTTCTACGGCTGTACGGAGTTGTACGCGCTGACGGTGCCTGCAACGGTGAAAGAGATTGGAAGCGAGGCCTTTGTGCGCTGCTCCTATCTCATGAGGTTTACCGTTGACCCCGCCAACACTGCCTATTGTGCCCCTGACGGGGTGTTGCTGGACAAGGGCATGAAGCATCTGGTGGCCTTTCCTGCAGGCTCTTCCACCACCTATAGCATACCTGAAGGCATAGAAACTGTGGACAAGTGGGCCTTCGCCCACTGCAAGCGCCTCTCGGAGGTTTCATTCCCCGCCTCCTTGCGTAGCATTGCCGACGCTGCCTTCTACGGCTGCACCTCGCTCAACAACTTCAAGCTGCCCAAGCAGCTCGCCAGCATAGGTGTGTGGGCGTTTTCCGAGTGCTCTAACCTGGGTGAGGTGACGCTGCCTGCCTCCGTGACTAATGTGGGCGACGGTGCCTTTAGCTTCTGTTCGTCGTTGAAGAACATTTTCGTTGCCAATGGCAACAGCTACTTCACTTCTGTCGACGGGGTGCTCACCGACAGTCAGCACCGCGTGTTGGTAGCCTTCCCTGGAGGCCGGGGTGGCGACTACCACCTGCCCTCTTCCATAGACTCCGTGAAAACCCAGGCGTTCTATGGTGCTGAGCACCTGCAGACAGTAACTCTACCGGCAAGCCTTTCTTCGGTCAAAGAGAGTCCGTTTGTGTTCTGTTCCAACCTCAAGGAGATTCTCGTAGACCAGAACAACAGTCAGTACACTTCTCGCGATGGTGTCCTCTTCAATAAGGATTGTACACAGTTGGTGTTTTTCCCAAATGGCAAGAGTGGCAACTATTCAGTACCCGACGGAGTCAGGGTCCTGAGCCATGGTCCCTTCCTGTGCAGTACGGCAGTAACGGGCATTGACATTCCAACAAGTGTTACTGCCATCGGCAACTGGACATTCCTGGGGTGTACAGGTCTCAGCGCTGTCAACATTCCTTACTCTGTGACATCCGTAGGCGAGCAGGCTTTCTCTGACTGTCAGTCGTTGCAAACCATTATCTGCAACGGCGAACCCCCAGCAGCGTCGGCATTCGACGTGACCACGCAGCAAGGCACCATGCTCTACGTGCCACTTGGGCGCAAGAGCGAATACAAGGGAGCAGACGGATGGGGTAGCATCAGCAGCATTGAGGAATTCGGACTCTTTGCAGAAAGCCAGTCCATAGAGCGCGGACAGGTCTACAGGGTGCCCGTCTGTGTGACACGCACCATGCCTGTCACATCGGCAATGATGGAAGTCACGCTGCCCGAGGGCATTGACATGGTCGCAGACTCGGGCGGCAAACCATTGGTAGAGATAAGCCAGGCAAATGCCAATACCCACACCGTGAGTTGTGTTGAAAAAGAGAAAGGAACCTTCCTTCTCACTGTCTCACCGTCTAACGACAATGCCGTTGCCACTTCCGACACGCTGCTTTACATGGCGCTGAAAGCTTCCACCAACATGCCTACAGGTGTCTACGACATTAGCCTGAAGAACCTCAGCTTCACCTACGACACAGGAGCAAACCGCGGCGAGGCACTCCAGGCCAATGCCATTGCAGGACTCAACATCAAGCTCTTTGTGGGCGATGTGAACAGGAACGGGCGCCTCAATGTGGCCGACGTGGTGGAGAGCGTTCGCTATATCAACGGCATTGCCAACGACACATTCCACTTTGAAGAGGCAGACATAAACACCAACGGCGAGGTGAACAACGCCGATGCCGCACTCATAGTTGAGCGAATACACGATATGGCTGGTAGAAGCCCACTAATCGTTAACGATATATGGCAGGCCGGCCTTTCCCCATCAAGCGACAATCTTACTGCCACTCCCGTCTCCGCTGAGGAAGGCAGTGACTTCATGCTTAACATAAACCTTGAAACGCAACATGGCGACCTCACGGCATACCAGTTCATTATGCCCCTGCCCAAGGGCTTCAGCCCGCGTGCAGATGACATGGGCGCCGTGCGCCCTCAGCTGCCACCACAATATGCCAATAGCGGCTGCTCCGTGTCGGCTACCATTATCCCTAACATCAATAAAACCACCTCTTCACAGGGGGAGGAGTCGGGGATGGGGCTTAGTGTCGTGTGCACATCGTCCAGCTTAGCGCCACTCACTAATGGCTTGCTGCTCAGCCTGCCCATGACCACCGAGCGCTTTACTCCCCTGGCCGACTATGAGATACCTTTGCAGCAGATAATCTTTGCCGATGTCTACGCCAACGAATACTATCTGGCAGACAGCAAAGCCAATGTCAAGATTACCGCTGCCGCCGGCATCAGCGACGTCTCCATATCCAGCCACAATGTCGCTGCACCTCCCATCTATGATATTGGCGGTAGGAAAGTCCACAACCAACAGAATGCCGGAAGAAAGCTCAACAAAGGCGTATATATCATAGAAGGCAAGAAAGTCGTCATCAGATAGCCTCCACCTCCCTTAAGGGGGCAGGGGCTTACAGGGACAGGCTTTTCATCACAATGTCGTAGGTGAAGCCGCGTGATAATGCAAAGCGCACAAGCTTCTGGTTCAGTTCGTATGAACTGGAGGCTCGCGTACATCGACGCTTCTGCTGTAGCAGCGGCCTTAGAGCAGCCACATAGTCGGCATCCGCCACCTCGTCAAGCACTCGCTGAGAGATTTCCTCGTCTATATGTTTCATCCAGAGTGCCTGCTCTATCTTGCGGCGTCCCCACTTGTTGTACGCCAACTTGTCGTGGACGAAAGCACGAGTATATCGCTCCTCGTCAACATATCGCTCACGCACCAAGCGCTCTACTACCCTCGCCTGAGCCTCCTCAGACATACCCCAGCGCCGCATCTTCTCCATCATGTCGTGCCGGCAGTGCTCCCCTCGGGCGCACAGTGAAGCCAACTGCATGTAAGCTCCCTCCTCCGTTATTTCCTTCTTCTGTATCATCCATTAACCCTTTACTGCTCTCACAAAGCGCTCCTTGCCAAAGCAGTCTCTCTTTGTCTCAACACCGCTAAACCCCATCTCCCTTAACAACCCTGCCGTGGCTTCGCAGCGGTACTCGCTCGTCTCGAAGAACAGTCGGCCGCCCCCCTTCAGCGCCTTCATCGCATAGGCGCCTATAGAGCGGTAGAAGAGCAGTGCGTCGTCGTCGGGAACAAAGAGCGCTATCGGCGGTTCATAGTCTCTTACGTTTCTGGCCATCTGCACCCTCTCACTCTCAGTTATGTATGGCGGGTTGCTCACCACAATGTCCCATACTCCCCCATTCATGGGGCAGGAGGGCTTGCAGGCATCCATCTGTTCAAAGCATACGCTGACGTCAAGGCGCTCAGCATTGCCGCGGGCTGTTGTCAAAGCCTCGCTGCTCACGTCCCATCCCGTAACAACAGCCTCCGGCAGCTCTGCCGCCAACGTGCAGGCTATGCATCCGCTGCCAGTGCCTACGTCCAGAATGCTCATCCTGCCACCCCCACCGATGCTGCCCAAAATCCACTTGCACAACTCCAATGTCTCCGGGCGCGGAATCAGTACGCCTGGCCTTACTTTGAACCACCTGCCGCCAAACTCAGCCATACCCACCACGTACTGTACCGGCTCACCAGCCAACAGTCGCCGCTGAACAGCCCCAAGCTCCACGTCGTGCTTTAAGTCGCCACAGACAATGTCAGCCATTGACAGGCCATACATCACCTCCAGCACATACCTCGCCACAGCTCGAGCCTCACCGTCGCTGTATAGTGCCCTCAAGGGATGCCAAAACTCAGCGTATGTCATAAACCCTTTTCCTTTACAGTCACTTCACCTTCCACACATTGAGGACAATACCCTGGAAGCCTGGCGAGAAGTCGGGCGAACAGAGGAAGAGGGCGTTGTTCATCCAGCCGTATTTACTGTCGGAAGGTGCCTCAAACTGGGGCGCACAGCGGAAGTAGAAAGAGGGCTTGCCTTCTGCATCCTTACCGTTGGCAATGATGCCTCGGTTGCGCACGTGGATGTACACTCCGTCATCAGTCTTTATGCAATAGATGGCTTCCAGCTCAGTGCGTCCGTCAGCACCGTTCAGCTGGTAGTCGGCTCCGCCATTCATGATCGTGCCTTTCAGCTGTGGGCCTTCAAATGTTCCACCGGTAATGGGGATTACCGTACGGCGGCCATGCTGCGTGTTGTCGATGGAAAAGGCCTCTCCCAGTGTCACTCTCAGTTGCAAGGCAAACTCCAGTTGAGGAGCGTCATTAGGGGGATAGTTCTGGGCATGGGTACATAAAGCCAATAGTGCAAAGAGTACCGAAAGCAGTTCTTTCTTTAACATAAGATTAATGATTTTTAGGTTTTCACTTCAGGTTAATGATTAATTGTGTGCAAATTTACAAACTTTTACCGAATAACTGTCACAAATTTGGAAAAAAGTTGTATCTTTGCACTGACAATCCATCATTCACTACTAATAAATAACATTATGAGCAAAGAATTAAAAGGAACAAAGACTGAGAAAAACCTGCAGGAAGCATTTGCCGGTGAGTCAATGGCCCGTAACAAGTACACCTACTGGGCATCAAAGGCCAAGAAGGACGGGTACGTCCAAATAGCCGCAATCTTTGAGGAGACGGCTGCCAATGAAAAGGAGCACGCCAAGATGTGGTTCAAGCTCCTCGAGGGCGGAGCAATCAAGGACACTGCCGCCAACTTAGAGGCTGCAGCGGGAGGCGAGAACTTTGAGTGGACTGATATGTATGCCCGCATGGCTCGTGAGGCCCGAGAAGAGGGGTTCACCGAAATTGCCGAGAAGTTTGAGGGCGTGGCAGCCATTGAGAAAGCCCATGAGGAGCGTTACCGCAAGCTGTTGGACAATATCCGTCAGGAGCGCGTCTTCTCGAAAGACGGCGATGTCATCTGGCAGTGCAGCAACTGTGGCCACATCGTCATCGGGAAGAAAGCTCCCGACGAGTGTCCCGTCTGTAACCACCCGCAAGCGTTTTTCCAAGTAAAGGCCGAGAACTATTAACGCCTTTGCGGGCGGGGGTGCCTGCAGTCCATGTGTAGTAGGTAAAGCATCCAAGCTTTACATCAGTGCAACAAAGCCTCCGAGCTTTGCCCATAGTGAGCAATGTCTCGGAGGCTTGTTTTGCCACCGCCCTAATGCTTCTTAAGCTTCTTTCCGCCGACAATTACCAACCCCTTGTAAGCGGATGTCACGGGCTGGCCAGAAAGGTTATATGCCGGCATCGTGCTTGGCTGGTCATCGTTGAGTGAAATGTCTATGCCTGCAGCAGAGCCTTCCTCTTTCAGCTCTACGTTGTAGAGTTGAGAAAGCTCTTTGTTCCAAGCCATCACCTTCTCCGGCGTCTCTCCCTCGGTGTTGACGATCACAGGTATCGCTCCTTTCTCCCTTATGTCGTTCACGTAGTAGTGCATGTACCATCCATAGCTGCCTACCACCTCATAGCGCGATGTAGACATCTGCTTAACTTCCCGCGACTCTTCTGCCGACTGAATGCAGCCCAACTCTCCGCTGCTTATTATGCTCTTCATCTCGTTTGGTCCGAAGGTCAGCATCACTATGTCGCCCTTTTCCAAGGTGTTGTACACAAGTCCCCAGCGCCCTGAACGCAATGTGCCGCGAGCACTGGTGTCATCGCCGCCCACGGTGAACGTGTAAGGCTTGCCTTCCTCGCGCACAATGTCGAGCTTCGGCGGTGTGGAGTCTTTCAGGTACTTATGTAGCGGGTTCTCCTCGTTGGCGGCTATCGACAGTGCTGCGCACCATGCGTTGTGCCATGCGCCCAGCAAGCTGGTGTGCAATGTGCCGTTGTAGTAGAGCTGAGTCACCTTCCACTCGCCAAAATCAGTATATATGGGGTTTGCTACGCCTTCAATGTCAACAAAGGCCACTCCCTTTTCCTTTGCCACAGCCATGCTCCACTGGCGGTAACTGTTGTCCATACTTAATTTCCCGTTCGAGAAACTGCCTCGTGGTGTGCGGGAGCAGAGTATCGGTGTGGCACCTAAGGCGCGGGCCTCGTCTACAAACATCCGCATATACTGCCCAAAGGAATAGACGGTCTCCTGGTTACCATGGTCGTTGGTCACCACCATTGTCTCGGTGGCCGACGTACCGCTGATTGTCGAGCGCTTTTCCCACAGCTTGCCTCCATCGTTGTGACCGAAGGATATCACCACGAAGTCACCCTCCTTGATGCCCTTCTTCACCGTTGGCCATTCATAATTATAATATGTACGCGATGAAGTACCTCCAAGGGCGTGGTTCTCCACCACCAGTTCATTCTCGTCAAACCACTCCTGGGCAAACAGGCCGAAGCCCCATTCGCCGCTCCAGCCGTTACCGTCGGTTAGTGTGCGCATGGTGGAGTCGCCGATGTAGAATGCCACGGGCTTTCCTGCCTTGCGATATTTGCCCGCAGGAGACGGGCGGGCAAAGCGTGTAGAGCGCACATTGGACAAGGTGGTAATGTCCTTAAACACGTTTTCGCTCACAATCGTCTGGGCAGCAACCATAGTGTAGCCCAGCAATGCGGCCGTTACCATCAATAATCTCATTTCTTTCATTTCGATTAGTTTTCGTAGTTTATTGTTTGTAGTTACAGATTAGTGGTTAAAGAAGCAATTTACGTAAACACCCGATGGCCTGACACTACGTAAGAGCTTTTGCCTGTCGGTACAGTCTTGGCGACAAGCCTGTATGCTGTTTGAAAAGGCGGGAAAAATAGAAGTTGTCATCGAATCCCACTTTGTGGCATATCTGATTTATGCGCATGTTGGTTGTCAAGAGTAGCTGGCCTGCGCGTTCCATTTTCAGACGGTTCAGACATGCCAGCGGACTCTCGCCTGTCTGTTGGCGGAAGATGTTGGAGAAGTGGCTGGGCGAGTAACCGGTGTATCGCGCCAGCTGTTCCAGTGTCAGGCGCTTCTCCACATTCTCCCTCATGTAATGCAAAGTGGCAGAGGCCAGCTCCTGATAGGATGAAAGCTGAGAGGACTGGCTTTCTTCAACAAGTTTACGTCGGTAGAGACGCAGGTAGCGTATTGAAGCCAGATAGTAATGAAGCAGCGACGAGGCGTAGCGCAGCGACTCGCGGTCGGTGCTGTGCTCTAATGTGGCAAAAATCTCCTCGAACACCGACTGGCGCTCACTGATGCGGGAGTTTCTCGACGGCATGATGTCCTGTGGCTGTTGAAGTCCCTCGCTGTAAATGCTGGCATGGGCACCCTTAAAGTGAATCCAATAAATGGTCCAAGGGTGGGACTTGTCTGCTCCGTAGGCATGGGGGTGACAGGCGGGCAGGATAACATACTGGTTGGCCTTCAGCTTATGCCTTGTCTGGTCTACGCTAAACCACCCTTGCCCCTCAATGCAGTATATCAGCACATACTCGCTTATTGGCGTGTGGCGCTCACGGAAATGGCTGTCGGCATGTGGATAGTAGCCAATGTCGGTGATAAAGAGACTGCTCACGAGAGGGTCGTTTTCTTCTGCCTCAACAGTCATGGGTGGCAACACTATGTATCGTTCGCCTGTGAATCCGTTTTTCATTTAGTCGGAAGCCTGTGGTTATGGAAATATGCGTTGGCAAAGATACGCAAAAAAGCCGGAAGAGCAAAACTTTTTGACGAAAAGTGCCGTAGAACGGATTTAAATTTGTATCTTTGCCAAAAATTTACTTAATGTCCATGGAACAATTCATGTATTTCATCCTGCCTTTTCTCGCCTTGACAGAGTTGATGCAATCATCGCCCTGCTCATTTGGCTTAACAAAAACGTGTAAGTACTTCGTAATCCTGCTGCTGTCAGCCGTGATGCTGTCAGGATGCGCACATAATAGCACTGACGATGCCAGCGGCTTTGTGGAGCGGAGTGGAACGGGTTTCGTGCTCAACGGGAACCCATATCGCTACGTAGGAGCCAACTTTTGGTATGGTGCCATACTCGCCTCTGAAGGCCAAGGTGGCGACAGAGACAGGCTATGCCGTGAGTTGGACAGGCTGCATGAGTTGGGGTTAGACAACCTGCGCATACTGGTTGGCAGCGACGGAGAGCGCGGAGTGAAGACCAAGGTGGAACCTACGCTTCAGGTGTCGCCCGGCGTTTACAACGACACTATCCTTGCCGGCCTCGACTACCTGCTGCAGCAGATGGGACAGCGCGGCATGAAAGCCGTACTCTACCTAAACAACGCTTGGGAGTGGAGCGGCGGCTACGGCTTCTACTTAGAGCATGCCGGTGTAGGCAAAGCACCGCGTCCCAACGAGACCAGCTATCAAGAGTATATGAGTTTCGTCAGCCAGTTTTCGACCAACGCTAAGGCCCAAGAACTATATTTCCAATATGTTCGCGACATCATCAGCCGCACCAACCGATATACAGATATTCCATACGTGGACGACCCAACCATCATGTCGTGGCAGATAGGCAACGAGCCACGCGCCTTCAGCCAGGAGGCCAAGGCACCTTTCGTTGAATGGCTGGGCAAGACATCGGCACTCATACGCAGTATGGACAGCAAACACCTCATAAGCATCGGGTCGGAGGGTATCTGGGGCTGTGAGGAGGATGCCGAGCTGTACGAGCAAATTTGCTCCGACCCTAACATCGACTATATGAACGCACACGTGTGGCCGCTGAACTGGAGCTGGGTCAGCAAGGACTCGCTGGAGGAGAACGTGGAGAGAGCCTGCAGGAACACCGCCGACTATATACACCAGCACACCGTCATCGCCGAGCGCCTACAGAAGCCGCTGGTCATCGAGGAGTTCGGCTATCCTCGCGACAACTTCTCGTTTGCCCCCGGCTCACCCACGGCAGGGCGCGACCGCTACTACGGCTTCGTCTTCTCACTTGTCAAGAGCGAGCCTATGGTTAGTGGCTGCAACTTCTGGGGATGGGGCGGCGAGGCAAAACCCGTCCACGAGCAGTGGCAAGTGGGCGATGACTACTGCGGCGACCCAGCGCAGGAGCAGCAGGGACTGAACTCGGTATTCGCATGCGACACCACCACGCTGAAGGTCATTGCAAATACCTCTTTCTAACTACACGAATTGTCAAATAAACACACCGATAGGAACAATGAGAATGAATAGACTAATGCTTTTGCTCCTGGCAGGCTGGCTGTCGGCAGGAGAGGTGTCGGCAAGGATTGAACTGCCCGACATTGTTAGTGATAACATGGTGCTGCAGCAGCAGACCGAGGCTCGCCTGTGGGGAACAGCCAAGGCCGGAGCCACCATCAGTGCCAAGGCCGACTGGCTGACGCAGGCCGTGGACACAAAGGCAGATGGGAACGGCAACTGGCAACTGCTGCTGAAGACACCGTCCGCCGAGAAGAAGGAGCACCAGATAGTGCTCTCCGAGGACGGTCAGCAGCAGCTCACACTCAGCCGCGTGCTCATAGGCGAGGTGTGGTTCGCATCGGGGCAGTCGAACATGGAAATGCCTTTGGACGGCTTCTGGAATTGTCCGGTGAAGAATGCCAACGAGGAGATAGCCACTGCCTCGGAGAACACTTGGGTGCGCATGGCACCTATTCCCCAAAACGGGCAGACAAAGCCCGTGGAGAGCTGTAAGGGCAAATGGCAGGTGTCATCGCCTGAGACTGCTCCCCGATTCAGCGCCACTGCCTGGTTCTTTGCCAAGATGGTGCAGAGAGTGCTCGACATTCCCATTGGCATAATAGCATGTGCCTGGGGAGGATCAAGGGTTGAAGGGTGGACACCAGAAGAAATAGTGAAAACCTACGGTGATGTGGACATCAAGAAAGAGCAGAAGGATGGATGGAACGGCTCGTGGTGGCACTACAACACCCCGGTCATCATGTACAACGGCATGCTCCACCCCTTGCGCCACTACACCATCCGAGGATTCCTGTGGTATCAAGGCGAGTCAAACGTTGGCAAGGACCAGACCTATCCCGAGCGTCTGAAGACAATGGTAGGGGTCTGGCGCAGTGAGTTTGGCGGCACAGCGCAGTCGCTGCCGTTCTACATGGTGGAGATAGCTCCGTGGGCAGGCTACGGCAACGAATGGCCCAGTGCACCGCTCTTCCGCGAGTGCCAGCACCACGCTGCCAGCATAATAGAAAACAGCGGCATCATCAGCACTAACGACTTGGTGGAGCCATACGAGGTGAACCAGATTCACCCCTGGGAGAAAAGAGAGGTGGGCAACCGTCTGGCTTACATGGCACTGAACCGCACCTACGGACTGAAGAACATAGCATGCGACTCGCCAGAATACGACCGCATGGAGGTGCATGGCGACACCATCGAGGTATACTTCAAATACGCTGAGCAGGGCCTCTCGCCCTGGCAAGACATCACGGGCTTCGAGCTGAGCGGTGCCGACGGACAGTTCTATCCGGCAGGTGCCGTGCTGAACGAGAGCCACAAGTCGGTGATGGTGACAAGCGACAAGGTCAAGGCGCCCACCGCCGTTCATTATGGCTTCAGGGCCTTCCTCCCCGGCAACCTTAAGAGCGTGAGGGGATTGCCAGTAGTGCCGTTCCGTAGCGACAAATAGAGTCAAAGAAAAGCTGTCTGAAGATATGAGAAAACAGTTTTATATTATAACAGTAGCGGTAGCCATGATGACGGCTGCTTGCGGGCAGAAGACTACAGTGGAGGAAACACAGGGCAAGTTGTTGGAAAAACGCCTGCAGGCATTGCAACAGCGAGGCTACATGATGGGACATCAGGACGACCCTATGTATGGCGTTACCTGGATGGGGACCTACCGTGGTGACAGTGCAGAGACTGGCTGGAGCGACGTACTCGCTACCGTGGGCGACTATCCTGCCGTGATGGGGTTCGACCTGGGAGGTATAGAGAAGGGCGACGCGAAAAACCTCGACAGCGTGCCATTCACGCGCATCCACGACGAGCTGATAGCCCACTACCAGCGCGGAGGCATCGTCACACTGAGCTGGCATCCACGCAACCCACTCACAGACAGCCTGCAGGGAGGAACCTTCCCGCAGGGATCGGCCTGGGACGTTAGCGACACCACCGTGGTGAAGAGCATTCTTCAGGGAGGCTCATTGCATGACATGTTCCTCACGTGGATGACAAGGGTGGGAGACTTCATAGCCACCCTGAAAACCGCCGACGGACAGCCCGTACCAATAATCTTCCGACCCTGGCACGAAAACAACGGGTCGTGGTTCTGGTGGGGACAGAAACTGTGCACTGACGACGAGTTCCGAGGTTTGTGGAACATGCTGCAAGACTACCTGGCACAGGAGCGAGGCTTCAGCAACCTGCTGTGGAGCTACTCGCCCAACCTCGATGGCGCATGGACAGAGGAGCGCTTCATGAGGCGATACCCGGGCAACGACCGCGTGACACTAATAGGCGAGGATGCCTACCAGTGGGGAACTGAGCATGATTTCAAGACGCAGCTCACGGCCGACCTCAACTTCCTCAGCCACTTTGCCAAGAAAAACCAGAAGCTGTTAGCCTTGACGGAATGTGGACTGAAGAACATGACAGACTCCACATGGTGGACGCGCGTGCTGCAACCCATCATGGACCAACACCACATCAGCTACTTCCTGCTGTGGCGCAACTACAGGGAAGAGTACTTCGGACCCTCGCCCGAACTGCCTTGTGCTGCCGATTTCAAGAAACTGCATGACAGCAGCAACGTTCTGTTCTTAAAGGATATTAAAGAATTAAACCATGGTGAATGAAACGATAGAAAGAATGAAAGCAGAGATGCAGGATGTGCTGGAAAACAACATACTGCGCTTCTGGCTCGAGAAAATGCAGGATATGGAGCACGGCGGGTTCTACGGGCGCATGGACTCTCACATGCAGCTCCACCCCGAAGCAGAGAAGGGAGCCATACTCAACGCACGCATACTATGGTCGTTCTCTGCCGCCTATCGCGTGCTGGACAAGCAGGAATATCTCAATGCTGCCACACGGGCCAAAGAATATTTCATCAACCACTTCATGGACAAGGAGTATGGCGGAGTGTTCTGGAGTGTGGACTGTCAAGGGCAGCCCCTCGACACCAAGAAACAGTTCTATGCCATAGGCTTTGCCGTCTACGGACTGTCAGAATATGCACGGGCCACGGGCGACAGAGAGGCACTGGACTACGCATTGCAGCTCTTCGACTGCATAGAGGAACACGCGAAAGACTCAGAATACAATGGTTACATAGAGGCATTGACGCGCCATTGGCAGCCTATGGCCGACATGAGGCTCTCCGAGCTTGACGCCAACTATCCCAAGTCGCAGAACACTCACCTCCATATCATTGAGCCTTACACCAACCTGCTCAGGTGCCTCAAGGAGTTCCAAGGGGCAGAATTGTCAAACTGCAACTATGTGCCAGCCATCGGAGCCGTGCTCCCCGTGGCCATCTCCATTTCGCCGGAAATAATCTATAAGGTATCTGCCGCGCTGCGCAATCTCATCACAATATTTACCGACAAGATACTGAACCCTGACACCAACCACCTCCGCCTCTTCTTCAACATGGACTGGACACCAGCACCAGGACGCCTGGAAAGCTACGGCCACGACATAGAATGCTCTTGGCTCATGCATGAGGCTGCACTGGTGCTAAACGACAAGAAGGTGCTGGAAAAGGTTGAACCCATTGTCCAACGTGTTGCCAAGGCATCGGAAAAAGGGTTGCGTCCCGACGGCTCAATGATCCACGAGGCAAATCTCGACACCGGACACATAGACGACGACCTACACTGGTGGGTACAGGCAGAAAACGTGGTGGGGTGGCTGAACATCTACCAGTACTTCGGCGACCAGCAGGCTCTGCAAAAAGCATCGGCATGCTGGGAGTATATCAAGCACAACCTCATCGACTACGAGCATGGCGAGTGGTACTGGAGCCGCCGACACGACGGCACCCTGAACTTAGTCGACGACCATGCGGGCTTCTGGAAGTGCCCATACCACAACAGCCGCCTATGCTTAGAGACCATAGAGCGCTTCTGATGCCACAAGAACATAACAACAACACATACTAAAAGCATGAAGAAAACCACCGCACTCATAGGAGCATTGATGCTCCTCACCCCAACACCGACGCTCGCCTGGCAGGGCGATGTAGTTATAGAAACCCCCAACACACAGATGCTGCTAAGCGCAACAGAAGGCGGCGACCTCCGACAGTCGTACTATGGCGACAAGAGTGCCACGCTGCAAGAGCTGCGCGATGCTGGATGCGACTTGAACTCCAACGCCCTGCCCGCCTTCGGCACCGCCGATGCCGTGCAGGCACCCGCCTTGCAGGTACAGCACTCCGACGGCGACCTGAACCTGGAGCTTCACGTCACCGACTATACTGTACTTGACGCCCCTGCCGCCAAGACCCACGTCTTCACCATGCAAGACAAGCTGCTGCCCTTCACCGTAAAGGTTTTCTACAAAGCCTACAAGCACGTCGACATCATCGAGACATGGACGGAAATCTTACATCAGGAGAAGAAGACCATCGCCCTGAAGCGCTTCGACAGCGGACACCTGACGCTGCGGCAGGGCAACGTGTGGGTGACCCACCTTCACGGCAACTGGGCCGCCGAGGCGCAGCCTACGATGGAGCCGCTGACCCAGGGCATCAAGACCATCCGCAATAGCGACGGCGCCCGCAACTCCCACCTCGACGCGCCCGAGCTGATGCTCTCTCTCGACGGACGGCCGCAGGAGCAGACGGGCCGCACCATCGGCCTCGCACTCTGCTGGAGCGGCAACTTCGAACTGCGCATGAACACCATCTCCCACCGCGAGCACCACATCTATGCCGGCATCGACCCCGTCAGCAGCGAGTACGTGCTGGAACCGAAGGAACTGTTCGAGACGCCCCACCTTGCCATGACCTACTCCGTCGAGGGCATGGGCGGCGTGAGCCGCAACTTCCACAACTGGGCACGCAAGGAAGGCATGCTCCATCGCGGAATGAACACCGGCGACATCCTGCTCAACTCGTGGGAGGGCATCTACCTTGACATCACCGAGGAGAAAATAATCAAGATGATGGACGACATCGCCGCTTTCGGCGGCGAGCTCTTCGTGATGGACGACGGATGGTTCGGCGACAAGTATCCCCGCAAGAAAGACGACTCGTCGCTTGGCGACTGGGTGGTGGACAAGCAGAAGCTGCCCAACGGCATCAAGGCCCTCACCGATGCCGCCCGTCAGCGCAAGATAAAGTTCGGCATCTGGATTGAGCCAGAGATGAGCAACACCACCAGCGAACTCTACGAACAGCACCCCGACTGGGTGCTGCAGACCAAGGGGCGCGAGCTGAAGCTGGGACGCGGCGGCACGCAGGTCATCCTCGACATGACCAACCCTAAGGTGCAGGACTTCGTGTTCGGCATCGTCGACAACCTCATGACGCAGTACCCCGAAATCTCTTACATCAAGTGGGATGCCAACGCCTCCATACAGAACTACGGCTCCCTCTACCTGCCCAAGACCAAACAGAACAACATCTACATAGACTATCACCGCGGACTCATCAAAACCCTAAAGCGCATACGAGAGAAATACCCCGACCTCGTCATCCAGGACTGCGCCTCAGGAGGCGGGCGAGCCAACTACGGCCTGCTGCCATACTTCGACGAGTTCTGGGTAAGCGACAACACCGACGCCCTGCAGCGCGTCTACATACAGTACGGCACAAGCCTCTTCTTCCCTGCCAACGCCATGGCAGCCCACATCAACCACTGTCCCTACTGGAACACCGGACGGCGAGTCATTCCCGTCAAATTCCGCTGCGACGTGGCCATGAGCGGACGCCTTGGCATAGAGCTGCAACCCAAGGACATGACCCCCGAAGAGCGGCAGCAGTGCACCGCCTGCTTCGCCGACTACAAGCAGCTGCGACCCATCGTACAGACCGGCGACCTCTACCGCCTCATCTCACCCTACGACCGCAAGGGTGTGGCCGCTCTCATGTATAGCCTCCCCCTTGGGGTGAGGTTGGAGGGGGCTTTATTCGTCTACAAGACCGAGAACTACTGCGACCAGCCCCTGCCACGCATCCGCCTCTGCGGACTCAACCCCGACACCACCTATACCCTCACCGAGTGCAACGTGCGAGTAGGCGAGAAACCCTGCAAGCTCAGCGGCAAACAGTTCACCGGACGTTTCCTCATGGACGTTGGCATAGAAGTCCCCCTCTGGGAAGACTACGCATCGCGAGTCTTCCACATCACACCCGTCCCAAACCCCTGAAAACGCCATTTTGGGAGCGCGAGCGCCCACGCCCGCGCTCCCTGACTGCCTACCTTCTCTATGATACCTCTCTGTTTCAGGGAAGAGAATCTATAATTTATACGCAGCGTGATGAATAATCATTCACTTGCGAAAGTTTAGTTACTGAGTCCACTTTAAAAAGCCAACAAATGGAAGCAACAACTAAAAAACTACGCGCAGCCGCTCCCCTCCCTTGTACTACTCTTTATACACATCTCTGGCCTTGGTGAAAGTGATGATTTCGAGGTGCTGATTGAATCTGTCTAGCCCCCTCTTCATGGTTA
>JAFSKJ010000125.1 GCA_017449025.1 Prevotella sp.
CGTCATTTTGTAACGAAAACGGAAAAATGACTCATTCGTTACAGCAAAAACTGTTGTCTCAAGCCTATAAATGAAGAAAATGAGGCTCCTTAACATTTATTAAGTGCCTCACTCTTGGTTTTGTCTTAGAAATCAATGGCCGCCCTGCTCATGGCATCGGCCGCAGTGTTTACCGCCTGCTCCAGCGACGACAACATCACCAGCGAGCAGCCCGCCAACCCGACGGGTAAGTACACCATGATCGTCCAGGCCTCAAAGGGCGACGACGCTACCACCCGTGCGCTCACGCTCGATGAAACAACATCACCGCATAAGCTCAACGCCACATGGAATGAGAACGAGGAGGTGTTAGTCTATCAGAATGGCTCGCAGATTGGCAAGCTGTACTCTGCCGCAAGCACCACCAACGAGACGACGCTCACCGGAGAGCTCAGCGCTCCAGATGCAGGCCAAGACCTGACGCTCTATTTCCATACGAATGCCACCCCCAGCTACGCCGGTCAGGACGGCACGCTGGCAACCATTGCCTCGACGTATGACTTCTGCGCGCCCGCTACCATCACCGCAGGCAGCTTTAAGGTGAGCGACAACACGGTTTCCACCACCGGTAGCGTCAGCTTCGGTGTCAACCAGCAGGCCATCGTGAAGTTCACGCTCATCGACAAGGCCGACGGCACGACACTGCTGAGCGCCACGAAGCTCGTCATCAACGACGGCACCACCGACTACACCATCACTCCCGCCTCGAACACCAGCGTCATCTACGCCGCCATCCCCGGCTTCACGAGCAAGACCGTCAAGCTGACCGCCACCGTGGGCAACAAAACCTACACCTACGAGAAGGCCAGCCAATCGTTCACCAATGGCCAGTACTACGAGATTACGGTGAAGATGACGGAAAAGCCCGATTTGCTCTCTGGCGTGTTCAGCGTAAGCTCTACGAAGAAGGTGAAATTCTCCAAGGGTAACCTGCGCTACGCATCGGGTACTTGGAGTTTCTTCGACTTCCAGAATGACTATTACACAAGCTACAGCGCAGACGCATGGGATAAGTTCTGCTGGAGCACATCTGCAACCACATACGGTATGAATACTTCTACAAGCAGCAGCACTTATTCCGGCAACTTCGTGGATTGGGGCGCAACGATGGGCACAGGCTGGTTCACACTGTCCAGTGCCGAGTGGACATATCTGTTCAACACCCGCAGTGCATCTACCGTGGGTGGCACATCGAACGGCCGCTATGCCAAGGCTAAGGTAAACGGTGTATGGGGCGTTATCCTCTTCCCCAACACCTATACTCACCCCGACGGCGTAACTGCTCCGACAGGTGTCAACGCAGCAGGAGACACTGGCTGGAATGGCAACAACTACAGTTCTGCGGATTGGACTAAGATGGAGTCTGCTGGCTGTGTGTTCCTGCCGGGTGCAGGCTACCGGTCTGGCTCGTCGGTGTACAGTCCGGGCATTTTCGGCGGCTACTGGTCTGCTACGCCTAATGGCGCGGACGCCGCATACGGCTTGTACTACTATTCGGGCTATCTGGATCCCGCGTGGAACTACAGTCGGAACCATGGGTTAAGTGTCCGTCTTGTTCAGGTGACCGAATAGAAATTACCTATTCCCGGGGGTCTTGTGGTGACCGCAAGGTCTTCCCAAGACCCCCGTCACGACTCGCGGACAGAGCAGGAAAATCATGCTCACAGGGGGACATGCTCACAGGGGGACAGACCCCCTGTGAGGTAATGAACCCAAGGAGGGCGGCCCCGGAAGCCACGGCGCGGACGGCGCTGCCCTCCTCTCTCTCGCCCCAGACAGAGCAGTGCCGGGGGCTCCGGCAGTGGAGTAAAAGGCGATTTACTCGCCACCTGATGCTCCGGCAATGGAGTACGTGAGGCAATAACACAAAAGGGACGGTTTCTTTTGTGTAAAAAAACGAAATCAAGAGCGAATATGAACGGAATGTCGCGCTCGGAAGGGACTACTCTTTATACACATCTTTTAACCCCTTTCCACCCCAAAATTAACATATAATGTATTGTTCATTTGCTGAATTTTTCGTACTTTTGTACGTGTTCAAGAAATATTTGAGGGCATCGGAAAAGATGCCAGAATCGGAAAGCGCCTACAGAGGCTTTCCGACGCGATGGTGGAGAAAAACTCCAGCATCATTAACTTTTGCTGCCAGGGCAGCTCTGAGCGCGTCGCAGCGTATCGTTTAATGAACAATAGTAGACTCGCTATGGAAGACATGGTCGGTTCTTTGTCAAGTGCGTGCTCAAGAGACTGCGGAGGCCTCTCGCATGTGCTCTGCATCCAGGACACGACGGAGATTGTGTTCAGCCATGAGGGCCGCCTGTCGCTTGAAGACAAGGACCTTGGCTACGGCACGAGCGAGAGTGGGCAGTACTGCATCTTCGCCCACCCGTGCATGGTGGTGGATGCCGACAGCCGCATGCCTGTCGGCTTCAGCCATCAGAAGATCTGGAGCCGCGACCGCGCCGATGCCAGGAAGAAGAAG
>JAFSKJ010000032.1 GCA_017449025.1 Prevotella sp.
CACTTTTCTAAGGAGAGTCTGATTTACTCAGAAATTGGACTCTCTGCTTGTACTTGGCGACCATCCCGGCAGGCGGAGGGCGCGAGTCTTTATGGTGAGACTTCGTTTCCATATTCATTCCTCTTTATATCTATTCTTGACTAAGGGACTTTGTGCTTCATTTTTTGTCGTTGCCTTGATTCTAAAAATGGTGAGCGAGAGGGGTTCAAACTTGTAGGTGAACTGCTTCGAGAACTTGCGGTATACGGTCACCTGCGGAGAGATGCGCTGTGGCTCGTCGAGGGTGTTCTCGTCTTCGGCTGTCTGAGAGCGCAGGGTGATGACTTTTCCTAAAGAGTTGACAGCCTGGGCACCGTTGAGTTGTATCTTCGTGCGATAGGGCTTCGTGTCGGCGTTCACCACTTTGATGATGACTTCGCCCGTCTGCTCATCGCGTCCGGCGGCAAAGAACTGAAGAGGGCAGCGCACCACGTTGCCCGGCTTTTCCGGTTGCAGACAGGCGGGGGCATCGGTGCCGATAGTGATAGTGTCGCCCGAGACGCGGTTCAGTCCGAGGTTGTAGGTGGGGCGGTTCTCGGCCATGAGTTGCTGCACATAGTAGGCGGCACGCCCCATCACGCGGTCGGTGTCGAAGTGGATGAGGTTGCACGCCCAGTTGGGCTGGTTGACGTTGGTCAGCAGCGGGGCGTATGAAGCCATCTTCACGAGGTCGCCATTGCGCTCCATGCCCAGGATGAACGAGGCATCGGCCAGTGCAGCCATCATGTTTCCGCTGCCCACGCGGTTGTTGCAGGCATATTCGCCCACATAGACCTGCCATTGCCCACGCTGGCGGCTGTCGAACTCATTGTTGTGGAGGAAGAAGAACGCGGGATCGACATACCAGTGCGGATCGACCATGTCGCCGCCCTCCGTTCCATCCATCTCCCATGGGAAACCGCCGAGGGTGTTGATGAACGTCAGTTGCGGGTATTCGGCCTTCAGTTTGGCATACATATAATTAAGGTGACGCTTGTAGATGTCGCCGTTGTTCTCGTTGCCTATCTCGACGTATTGAAGTGGGAAGGGCGCGGGATGGCCAGCCTCGGCGCGACGACGTGCCCACTCGTTCTTTGCAGGGTCGCCAATGGCATACTCAATGGCATCGCGCATATCCTGCAGACAACGGTCTATCTCGGCCTGTTCCTCCGAATAGTCGCCACAGCGATAGGAACAGCTCATGGCGGCATTGGCCACAAACATGCCCTTCATGCCCAGGTCTTCGCAGAACTGCAGGAACTCGTGGTAGCCCAGCCCGTAGGTGGAGCGGTAGCCCCAGAGGTCCCACTCGCCGCGCCGCGTCATCGGGTCGCCCAGCGTCTCTTTCCAGCGCACACGGTTCTCGTAGCAGGCCCCCTCGACGATGCAGCCGCCCGGCCAGCGCATGAACTGCGGATGCAGGGCTGCCAGCGTCTCGGCGATGTCCTTTCTGAAACCGTTCTTGCGGTTCTTGAACGTGGCTTGGGGGAAGAGGGAAACGTAATCAACTAAGAGACCCACCACCGGCCCCTCCCTGTGAGGGAGGGGAGTAGATACCTTGTCAAACTGAAGGGCAAACGTGCCTTTGCTGAATGTTTCTGTGGCAGTAATAGTAGCGGTGTATTCATGCCACTCGCCGTCGGCAATGAGGTCGAAGGATGCCTGTCCGCAAGCCTCACCTTGCTCGTTGCGTAGTATGGCCGTAGCAGAGTAACCACTCCCCTCCCTCGCAGGGAGGGGCTGGGGGTGGGTCTGTTGGGGCGTGAGGCTATAAAACCGCAAATCATACTTCTCCCCCTTTTTCGCAGCCACGCCCCAATAGCCCTCATTGACGAGCATTACCTTGCCATCGACCATGAGTCGCAGCGCATGAGGCGTATTCACATGCAGCGGATGCTCTGCCAGCACCACCTCGGCCTTCCCGCCTTCTACGCGCCACCCCTGCATCCGTTTCGCCTCCATGTTCCAGTCGGCCGTCCACGGCTCCACCGCATTCTTACCATAGTGCGGCAGTGCGGGCCCGTACACTTCCCCGTCGCGGTAGGTCATGCCCGTGGGCAGCACGTGCTCCTCGAAGCCCCGGTTCTGAAGCATCTCGGCGTATAGTCCACCGTCGCCCGCATGGTTAATCTCCTCGAAAAAGATGCCGTACATGGTCGGAGACACGTCGGCTCCCCGCTTGTTGAGGTCAACGATCAGCGTCTGCGCTGTGGCAATTGTCGCTGCCAATGCTGTTGCTATTGTAAAAACTGCTTTCTTCATTGTTTGTTCGCTTTTGAGTTTATTGTTTCAGGTCGATGTAAGGGATGCTGCCATCTGTGTTGCGTTGGAACTCGCGGATGGCAGTGCTGCGGCGAAAACCGTTACCTTCGAGGAAAATGCCGTCGTGGTAGAACAGATACCACTTTCCTTTGAACTCGATGGTGCCGCCGTGGATGGTGAAGGAGCCGGGAGCTTCGTCCGTAATCTTCCCCTTGAATGTCCACGGACCGTGGATGCTCTTGGCTGTAGAGTAAGCCCAGTGTTCCGGCACACCTCCGGCAGCATACTCCAGATAGTAGGTGTCGCCCAAACGGTATATCCACGGGGCTTCCTCATAGTTGGTCTTCAGCACCTCCTTGTTCTGCTGGTAATCATGTTTCATGCGGCGAGGACCGAACTGCGCCTCATCGTCGAGCATAGCCCGCATGTCGCAGATGCCGTGGTCGGCAAAGGTGGTGTCGATGCTTACCATGTCGCTGTTCAGTTTGGCATACCAGCAGCCGTTGTTGCCCCAGAAGAGGTAAGCCTGACCATCATCGTCAATCATTACCGAAGGGTCGATATAGCCCCAGTTGCCGGGAATGAGCGGACGACCTAACGGGTCGCTCCACGGCCCTTCGGGGCGGTCGGCAACGGCTACTCCGATGCCATGCAGACCATTCGCTGCGTCTTCGGCTGCCACATACCAGTACCATCGTCCGTCGCGCTCGATGGCCTGCGAAGCCCAAGCATTGTCGCCCTGACGCGCCCACTTGAAAGTGGCTGTGGTCATCACTACACCGTGGTCAGTCCAATGCTCCATGTCGGTGGTGGAGAAGAGTTGCCAGTCGGGCATACGGAACCATGTTGCCGTGTCCAAGTCGTGACCAGTGAACACATAGAGGCGGTCGCCGGAAACTACTGGCGCAGGGTCGGGGGTAAAGGAACGCGACGTGATGCGCTGTTGGGCAAGGCTAAACGAAATGTTTAGCCCCAAGAACAATAATAGGAGGTTTCGCTTCATGTTCATCATCGCTTAATGATTTTCTTTCCATTCACAATATAGATACCGCGTTTCATCTGGCTCTCATCGACTCTGCGGCCCTGTAAGTCGTAAATCGCATTTGATGCAGGCTGCTCTTTCGCAATATCTTCAATGCCCGATGGCGGATTGTTCAGAAACGAGTAGCGGCTGTAGGCCTTCCAGACCACGGCGCCTGATGACTGGCCCGACGTGCCGATGTACTTCTTGTTGGCCGAGATGCTGCGGAAGGTGAAGCCGCCGTTCTTGGGCTGGATGTCCCAGATGCTGCCGTTCACCAGGTCCTGGCCGTAGGCAAAGGGGCCGTTCTCGCGGGTGCTGCCGATGAAGAGCACGGAGTTGGCGCCCGTGGTGACGTTCACGCCGTCGCCGTTGCCCCCGTCGAGACCGCTCAGGCGCAGGGTGCCGTCGGCGTTGTAGCACTTCAGTTGGTAGTAGGTCTGGCCGTCCACCTCTATGGGGTGTGCCTTGAAGAGATAGGCCGTGTTCGTGCGGTTGACGATGGTCTTGGCCGTGCCGTAGAGCATGTCCCAGCCGCCCAGATCGGCGGTGTTCAGATAGAGGATGCGGCTCGTGCCGTTGATCATCTGGAAGAGGTTCTGCGTCAACTGCTCCACCGTGGTCAGCGTCGTGTTAGGCTCCAGTTCGTTGGGCAGGCGGTCGAGTTCCGCAGGAGTCACCTTCGGCTCGTGCGCCCACTCGTTGAACCACTGCCAGCCGGCGTAGGTGCTGGTCTCGGCGTAGCCCTCAAGTCCCATTGTGACGGTGCCGTCCTTCAAGTACTGGTCAATGTCGAACCATTCCTCGGCATCGCCAATGATGGTCGAAACATTCCTGAAGGTGTCGAGCACGTGCTTGTAGGCCACGCCGTACTTCGACGTAGAGCCGGTGCCCCAAGTGCCGTAGTTCGAGGCCACCCACTCGCCGAACTCGTTATACTTGCCCTCGCCCTCTTTGGCCGGACTCCAGTCCTGCTCCGTCACGAGGATGGGACTATCATCCAACACAGGAACATTATATTTAAAGGAGGAAACGAAGCGCTCGCCGTCGGCCGTGTCGTCGTTCTGGCAGTACCAGCCGGGATAGACGTGTACGGCATAGCCCAGATTCTGGAGCGGGTCGGTGACGGGCGTCTTCAGATAGTTGCGGAACTGCGACTGGAAGGCCAGCCCCGACGACCAGATGATGCCGTCGAAGCCCGCCGTGCGGATGGTGTCGATCATCGGCTGCATGTACTTGGCCAGCGCAGCGGTGGTCTCCCGTCCGTTCTCGTCGAGAATCTTTGTCGGCTCGTTCAGCAGTTCAAACGACACGTAGCCCGACAGTGCCTGCAAGCGCGGATGTTGCGCCAGCAACTGCCACTCGTGGCACAGGTGCTTTTGGTAGTCGTCGCCCACCTGTATGTCGCCCGGATTGCCGTATGTGGGGCGGAACACCACGTAGAGGCCATTCGAGACGGCGTTCTCGATGAGCGGGATGAACAGTTTGTCGAGGAACTTCAAGGCCCGCGCCTCCATCCACGTCGAGGTGTCGGTGCCCGAGTAGGCCACGTTGGGCTTCACGTTCCAGTAGGCCTCCCACGGCATGCGAATCATGTTCACATACGAGCCTTGCGCCGTGTCGGTCAGCGCCGTGAACACCTTGTCGAAGTACGCCAGGCACTTCCTCACCGACGTGTCGCTCCACCCCGACCCCCAGCGGTTGTTGTTGAAGAACGGGTGCGGCCCGTACATCGTGCCCCGCATCCGCACGCAGTTACCCTCGTCATCCACCAGGTGCCGTCCTTCCACATGCAGGGGGCGCAGCGGAGTTTCTACCTGTGCAGTCGCCGTGCTTAGTGCCGCAGCGGCCATGCACGACATCAAGAATCTCTTCATTAACGTTTTCATAATCGTTGCCTGTTTTTAAGTGATAGAATCTGGCCGCAAAGGTACTGCGAATGTTGCGAACGCCGTTTCTACCACGTTGTGCATCGTTACTTTCACGTTGTAAAAGCCTAAAAAATATGTTGTTTTATGTTGTTTCAAGGTTGTGACTGACGTTTTTAGAAGAAAATTGACTACCTTTGCAACCTGAAAGAAACATAATGACGGTAAAATGCTAAAACGACTATACATTGCTATATTATTGTTGGCAGGAACGAGTCTTGGCCCTATGCTGGCGCAGACGGAGCAGTTCTTCCCGGGCGACCAGTATCTGGGCAGCAGCACGGTGAACGACCTGATGCAAGACCGCTGGGGGCGCATCTGGATTGCCACGCAGGGGGGACTGACGCGCTACGACAGCCATGAGTTCCGCACGTACAACGGCAGCGACGGACTGGTGAGCAACCATGTGACGAGGCTGGCACAGGACAATAACAGCATCGTGGTGGGTACGGCAAATGGTGTGCAGCGCTTCTCCCTGGCGACGCTCCGGTTTCAGCATGTCAGGCTGTTCTCCGGCGAACAGGAGAAATCGGATTGCAATGTCAATGCTCTGCTGCGACGGCGTAACGGCGATGTGCTGATTGCCACGTCGGGGGTCGGTCTGTTCGTGCTGAAGCCCGGTGCTGCGGAGGCCCGCTACTCCGACGAACTGATGTACGACGAACTGCTCGATGTGAAGGATATGCAGGAGGCCGCAGACGGTACGCTCTGGATGGCGGCAAACAACTATGGCGTGCTCAGAATAGTGCGAGGTGAGATGAAGGTCTGGCTGCAAGGGCAGACTCCCATGACCAATGTCTGCATTACCAAAGAGGGAGAGGTGTATGCCTGCGGCATGAACGGCGGCATCTTCAAGTATGATGCCGGGAGAAACGGTTTCGTACTTGAAGAGGGGACTGAGCATCTGACCTTGAACCGACTGGCGGCAAAGCACGACGGTGGATTACTGATTGCTACAGAGGATAAGGGCAGGAAGGAAAGTGTCATCATCGAAGACCGCGACGGCAACCGTTGGACGGGCATCAGTCAGAAGGGATTGCTGCTGCAATATCATCAGAAGAGCAGTTTTGACTATATCGGCAGTCAGTCAGCCACGCAGAATCTGATAGGCGACTATTGCGTGTCGGCTGTATTCCGCGACCACGACGGGGTGCTATGGGTTGGCACCGACGGCGACGGGCTGTATAGGATAGAAGATGGGGAAACCCGTCATTACACCAACGTCCCCGCCAACATTCTTTGCATTTGCGAGGACAGGCAGGGACGGCTGTACGTAGGGTCATGGTTGGGCGGCTGCGGTCGGTTAGACAAAGCCACGGGGCGCTATGAGCAGATAGCGGGCACGACGCGGGGCGATGCCGTGCATGTGATGAGCATGGCGGTGGACGGCGACAACAACCTGTGGATTGCCACGAATGGCGACGGACTGAAATGTCTGAACCTGCAAAGTGGTGAGTTAACACGATATGATGCTCTATCGGTAGCCGAACCCAACGGACAAGAGAATCAGTTGACGAATGCATGGGTGAGCGGGCTTTCGCTGTCGCCCGACGGACGACGGCTTTATCTGGCCATGAGTTCTGGCGTGGGGTGTCTCGACTTGCCTTCACGTAGTTTCACCAAGGTGTTCGGGCGGAATCATCTGCTGCCCGGCCATGCGGTCAATGCCGTTCGCGAAGGCGGCAATGGTGTGGTTTGGGTGGCTACTGCCGATGGGCTGTATAAAATCGAAAATGGGACAATTGAAGAATTGAAGGAAGGTCTGCCCGATAATGATGTCGTGTCGCTGGAATTGGGCGGCAACAACCAACTGTGGATAGGCACACGGCATGGACTCGCTTGCTTTGACACGGCGAAAGGCACCTGCCGCAACTACTTCAAGACCGACGGGTTGCAGGGCAACGAGTTCTACAAAGGGGCTTCCTGTCTGTTAGGCGATGGCCGTTTGGCCTTTGGAGGCACAGGAGGACTGACACTCTTCCGTCCTCGGAACATCCAGCCGACTGCTACAGACCTGCGGGTTTGGCTAACGGGCCTGATGGTGGGAGGCCAGGAGGTCACTATTCAGACGCAATCGGGCTGGTATCAGGTGTGCGACACCATTGTCAGCGAGGCGAAGCGGTTCGACCTGGCGCATAACGACAATAGTCTGACGCTCTCTTTCTCGACGATGGACTATGCCCGCGCCGATGGCCTGCACTATGAATATCGCATCGGCACGGATAGCATCTGGCAACGTCTGCCCATGGGCGTGAACGTTCTCACGCTGAGCCATCTGGCCCCCGACACTTACCCCATAACCGTCCGCGCCGTAACGGGCAGCACCGTTTCGGAAGAGCTGAAGTTTGCTGTTGTGGTTCATCCTGCCTGGTACGCTTCCATCTATGCCAAGATAGTCTATTGTATGCTGGCCCTGCTGATGATGGTGCGCTATCTGCGTCGCCGCCGCCGTGCCGAGCAACAGCGACTGCGTGTGCAAGAGCATATCCACGCTGCGCAGATGCGAGAGATGGAAGAGGGTAATGTCAAAGAAGAAGTCCAGGTCCCTGCTGTAGAGACACATGCGGTAGAAGCAC
>JAFSKJ010000126.1 GCA_017449025.1 Prevotella sp.
AAAAGATTTTGTACCTTTGCAGCCGAAAGGCTGCGAAACTGCTCACGCTCGGCAATTGATGCAAGCATCATTGCTCTCGCTTAACAGCAATTTTGTCACCCGAAACATTTCAACTTAATATGTTAAAATTATGGCAAGACCAATCAAAGAGACCCCCGTATTGAAGGGGAAAGACGTGGAGCGCTTCAAGTATAACCTTGAGCACCCTACACCAGTGTCAGCCGAAGAAGTCACCAAGGCAAGGGAAACATACGAGAAGTTCAAGCGCATAACCACCTTCGTCCTCTGATGATACGCATCGAAGATTTGGCACTGAGCATTCTGACCAAGACCACGGTCATCCCTGAGTTCAAGAGCAAAGACGGCGACTTGAACGAATTCCTCATGCAGGAGGCCAAGGACTATCAGGAGCAGTTGCTGGCTGTCACTTATCTCTTGCAGAATCCCAAGACCGGCGACATCGTGGCCTATTTTTCCCTGCTCAACGACACCATCAAGTTTGAGGAGGACGACAAGAAGACGCGCAACCGCATCAATAGGAAGATTCCCTACGTGAAGCAGCGCAATCATTATCCTGCCGTCAAGATTGGTCGTCTCGCCGTGAGCGAGAACTATGCTCACCAAGGCATAGGCGAACAGATTCTGCAGTATGTCAAGGCACTTTTTGCTTTCGGTAACCGCTCTGGCTGCCGTTTCCTTACCGTAGATGCCTACGCCGATGCCGTCTCGTTCTACGAGAACAAGGGAGGCTTCAAATTCTTCACAGAGACGGACGTCAACGATGACACCCGTCTGCTCTATTTCGACTTGAAACCATTCAAGGACGCTTTGGAAACCGTTGAAAAGCAGTCCTAAAGTTTTTCATTTCAACCAACGCTAACGTCAGAGAGTAATCCCCATGCCTCACCACGAAAGGTTAAATAATCACAACACAGCGAAAAAGAATGGCTATTTTCTTGGTCATTCCGATAATTTGATTACTCTCTCTCTCTCAGGCGCTCGCCTACAAGAGAGGTAACAACACCTTGTTATTTTACGCGCGGAGCGCCCGCGTTAATATACGGCTTTTCTTGCATTCACGCAAGAGAAGTCGGCTTGTTTTTTGTCCCAGACGGACGACGGCGGCGGGGGCGGCGACAGCGAGAAGGAATAACATTTTTCTAGACTTGAATTTATAAATCATTCAAACTAAGCATTCAAGAATATGAAAAGAAAAGACTATCAGAAACCGACGACGAATGTCGTCAAGTTGCAACACCAGACGCACCTGCTGCAAGCCAGCCCCAGAAGCGAGGTGAGTGCGACAATGAGCACTACGTGGGAGGAGGAGGACATCTGATGTCCCTGCCGCCAACCGAGTATTAACAACAATGACAGATAAAGAGCAATGAACAGAAAGAATATCTTCAAGACGCTGGCCGCAGCCATGCTGATGCCAGCCATGCTGCTGACCACATCGTGCAGCAGCGAGGACGATGCCCTCGATACCCCTGCCGAGAACACCCTCAAGAAAGGCTACACCCTGCCCGTCACCGTCAATGTGACCCGTCAGGGCGACGACGCCACCACCCGCGCCACGTTCAACGAATCGACCCATAAGCTGGAGTTCAGCGCAGGCGACAAGCTGTTTGTGAATGGAACTTATTTTGTGAAGGGGTCTAATAATGGGGTTAATTATGTGGGTGACTACAAGTTTGCCGGCACGCTGGATTTTGTGTCCGACGGAACGTTCAGCGGCAACATTACTACCCAAACGGAGTGGACAGGCACTATCGATGAACTTTTTGAATATGCTTATGCCACACTGCTGCCTGCTGACTACGGAGAATATGGGTATTTATATATTTCAGGAAGTGGTTATGAAGCTTGTCTGGTCAAAAATTGTGACAAAGCTTTTGATTCCTCTAAGGCTACAGCCGTGGAACAGTTCAGCAGCGAGTCTTTCAGCTGGGAGTCTGGTAGTTATTCCAATGGCTTTGCCCTGACACCTGCCAATGCCATCCTCAACTTCACCGTCAACGGCTTGGTGGCCAGCACTGAAGTCAATATGGAGTTCTCATATCCCCATAATACTGATCCTATTGTCATTTCCAAGAGCGTAACAACCGACGCTTCGGGCACTGCTACATTTGCTATAGGCGTATCTTATGGTACGGACTTAAAAGACTGCTCCCTGACGGTGGGCGGCAATGCCATCACGCTCGTCAGCGAAAGCAAAGTACTCGAGATCGGCAAGATTTACAACATCAACAGGAGTTCGGTCATCACGTCCGAGTTGCCCGATGGCATCATCGGCATCTACACTGACAGCAAAGGCATAGTGCGCAAAGGCATCGTGGTGACGCTCGACGACGCGAAATATGCCATCGAAACAGAGGTCGAGACGTCTGGCACTCCCACGTGGAGCGTGGGAGGCGTGGACTATTACACCTTTGCCGATGCTGTCAAAAACTTTACCGACGGCTCGAAAAATGGTAGCTATGGCTACTCTGCCGCAAATGTCTGGCGACTGCCCACAAAGACCGAGATGCGGGCCCTAAGGTACCTGGACCCCCACCCGTGGCAGGATTCGCCTGCAGGCAGGATATGGACCATCGGCAAGGCTCCGAACCAGAACACGCTGTTCCTGCCTGCGGCAGGCTACTACGAATTCGACAAGCCCTGGTACGTTGGTAGTTCAGGCTACTATTGGACATCATCGTATGATGAGGAATATGCATCCTATATGAACTTCTATCAAACCCAAATCTACGTGTCAAGCTTTAATCCTACGTACGGCCTCACAGTGCGGCTCTTCTGCAAGTTGCCTTAGGATTAAGGTAACGTGACACCCGCTTATTTAAACAAAGAATCGACAGAATCATCATAATATTTAATTGATATGACAAACAAAAAAAGACTTATTTACGTTCGGCCTGACATCATGGTGGCTGAACTGCATGTGACATCACAGCTATTGTCCACATCACCTCAAGTTACAACCGATCGTGAAAACTATAGCGATGGCTGGGACTACGAGTGGTGAGAGTCATCGAGAGTAACGAAAGAGTATTGATAACTAATGAAGAAAAAGTTACTATGTTTGCAGTCGGAAACACCAATAAGCCCATAGGAGATAGTCCTTAGGCAGAGAAATATTCCGCACCGTGAGGTGCAGAGAACCTCTTCGCTACGCTTCGAGAACCTCTACATCTCACGGTGCGTGAAAGGGG
>JAFSKJ010000033.1 GCA_017449025.1 Prevotella sp.
GAAATTGCCCGTGAAGTCATTGCCTATATGAATGTTCTTGCCGCAATCGCAGCTGAACGTCTTGGCAATCCACACTCTCTCGCCAACACTGCCAAGCATCTTCTTCAGATAGGCGTACTGGGCTTCAAAATCCCTGCCGTCTATGGCATTGTATTCCTCACACCAGAGTATGGCCTGAGTCTTGCGGGCAACAAGTTCTTTATCGGCATAGCTGTATTCCAGACCTGCCTTCATTTTCTCCATCTCCGTCATAGTGCCATCCCTTTTTATTTCAGAACAACGTTTACGTCTGTCACCATGTCCTTATGCTTCTCGTCCGGCTCAGTAAGCTGAGAAGTGAGCGTAATATTGCCCGTCTTGTCCTGTGTAGAGAAAGAGCCTGAATAGATGATGGTGCTGGCATTGAACAAGGTGGCTTCGACGAAGACCTTGTATGTGCCTTTCTTTACTGATTTTCCTTCCTGGTCTGTGAAGTCCCATGTGAACACTTGTGTTCCGCTTGCTTGTGGAGTTGCGCCTGTGACGGCATCCAACTGTTGGTCAGAAAGGTCATTGGCCTTTGCTGCCTTCACCCAATTAGGGACACAGGCAGGGCGTTTAAGGTAGCCTCGCATCGGTTGCTCATTACCGCGAGTCCTGCCTTTCGTCGTGAATGAGGTGACAAAGAGTGTTTTCACCACCTCGCCTTTTTCGTTCTCAATCCAGACGGCATACTGGTTGGAACCAGGCCCCTGCTGACGCTGATAGTTGAATGACACTTCAAGGGTTTTCGCTTTAGCTGCTTTTCCCTTGTTCAATGCTACGGCAGGAATTGCCAGCAGCATGGTAACTACGCTTGCAATAATAATCTTCTTCATAGTTATAATCGTTTTATGAGTTTTGCAGGAATACCGCCTACTACAGTATTGGGTTCTACATCTTTTGTAACTACGGCACCGGCACCGACTATAGCATTCTCACCGACGGTCACACCTGGCAGGATGGTGGCTCCGGCACCAATCCAGCAGTTGCGTTTCAGCACGACTGGTTTGCAAGTAAGGATGGCATGTTCTTCGGGGTCGTGGTTGTTGCTGATGAGCTGGGCATTGGCTGCCACCAGCACATCATCCTCGATGGTGATGCCTCCGGCACTCATAAACAGCGAGTTATTCATAATGACAACACGCTTGCCTATCTTCACATTCTTTCCTCGGACAACGGTTGTCGGTGTCATCAGGCGGCTGCCTTCGCCAAACTCACCGAAGAGTTGCTTCACCAAGTCATTATACTCGTCGGTATAAGGCATGGTATGGTTGAGCTTGAAACAGAGCTGGGCATCTTTCACGCCTTGCTCTATCTGCTCTGGGGTCTGCTTACGCATGTCAATTCGTAATTCTTCCATATCTCTACTTTGAAATAATATGTCTTATAGCCTCTTTAGGTGAATAGATTATTATTCGTGGCCCAACCCAACGCATAACCTCACGTATCTGTTCACGTTCTTTGGGTGCATAGCAGTGAGTCGGACAATCCTTACAAGCAGTCTTTTGTTCGCCGTACCTGCAATGGTCAAGACGGCGACAGGCAAACTCTGCCAGATGCAGATACTCTTCTGGCATGGTGTCCAGGTTTATCCGATGACGGCAATACAGCTCAATCATCTGTCGGACGGTTTGTTTCTCTCGTTCTATCCTGGTCATTCCATTCTCTGCCACTTCATCTCTTCGCCCTGCTTGTCATACTGCTTGCGTTTGCCTGTAGGAGGTGCAGTCAGGGTGATTTTTACCACAGCCGTCCTTTCCAGACTACGAGCAATCGCATCATCGAAAGCGTCCATATGATGTGGGAGGAAACGCTGACTAATGGCACGAAGAGCCTCAATCTTCTCGTCTTTGTTTGTTACCATCTCCGCCTTACCAACAGCCATTGCCGATTTGTACTGGAGTGTAAAACTGCCATCCTTTGGCCCTACTGTAGGTGCGCATTTGGTGACAGCTGACAATGCAACAGTCGGATTAACTGCTATGCAATCCAACTTATCACCCTCCAAGGCGCAATGGAAGTAGAACGTCTTTTCGTCTGTACGTACCAGCGACAAGGGTACTCCGTAAGGACATCCATCTTGTCGAGTAAAACTGACGGTTATATACGGTGCCTTATCCAATACCTCCAATGCGAAGGCGGCATCCATTTCTCTACTTGCTTTTCTCATAATCGAATATTTTACAGTTCAAGTTCCATGTGAATTGTAGTTGCCGTATGTCCTGAATGACCAAGGCGCGACGGCAGTTCCACGAAACCGTGACGGGCATACATCTTCATGGCATCGGCAAATTCTGGGAAAGACTCGATGTAGAGATGCGTATAGCCAGCCTTCCGTGCTTCACCGATGACCATCGAGAAGAGCTTTGATCCGAAGCCCTTCCCACGGACTTTCGGCGAGAGATAGAGCTTCACCAGTTCTGCATATCCTTCAGGCAGGTCTTCCGTTGGATAGAAACCACAGCCACCCATTATCTCATTCTCTTCTTCAATGACCCAATATCCGGCATTCACGCCTTGCATAGACTCCCAGATATGCCATGTGCGAGGATCATCATAGACTGTGTTCACCAATGGTGCTCCGTATTCCACGAATACAGAACGTATTAGACGTGCAAGCGGCTCCTGGTCATTCTGTTCAATTGGTCGGATAGTAGATGATTCATTCTCCAGACGTAATTCCATCAGAATGTCGCAACGTTCATAGGCATTGCCCTTAAGCGGAATCTCCTTGAATCCTAATTTTCGATACAAGGCGATAGAGGACTCCAAGCGGGTATTGTCTTCGAGGAAGATTCGCTTCACACCGTGACTGCGAGCATAGTCAAGCAGTGCCTCGCCAAGTTTGCGCCCTATACCTTTTCCTTGTGCATGGGGAGACACAGCCATTTTTGCCAGTTCAAAGCAGTCAGATTCTGGATGCGGTTTTAGCGCACAGCAACCCACAACATGTCCATTGTCATCAGCAGCCAGGAATATCTGCCCCCCTTGTACGATAATGCTGTCATCGATATGCGCAAAGGTGTCCAAATCGGATTGTTCCAGTTTGAACCATGTCTCAATCCACTGTTTATTCAGTCGGATGAAATCATCCTTGTATTTTGGCTGGTAAGTGATAATCTTTATCATTCAATATTTCTTTGCCAGTTTGGTGATGTCTTTGGGGTCGATGTCGAACTTATGGTAGCCGTCGCGAGTCAGCGTCAGCATTGACAGAGCGATTTCTTTCATGTTATTTGCCTGTCCAATCAGACGAATAAAGGGATAGAACGGAAGGAAAGCGTACTGCATCGTTTGGATGTGCTTCTGACCTTTAGCCCACTTCATGATGGCCGGTCGGAAACCAAAGGTTCGTTTGAAGCCCTTGGTTTGTATCTCTGCCTCGGTCTTGCTCTTTACTTGCTGCCAGAACTGCTTGCCGTCGGGACTTGTGCCTGCACCGCTGAGATAGATGTAGGTCATACGTTCCTTATCGGGCATGATGTCGGCAAAGTGCAGGGGAATTTCCTGCGAGATACGCACATAAACATCCTTTGGAGTTCCAACAGAGGTAATGCCTGCAATGAAAAACACGGCATCATAGCCCTTGAAATGCTCGTCTCCATCCTTCAGTGCCATAAAGTCCTGCACCAGATACTCTTCCAGTTTCTCATGCTTGATGCCAGTCGGCTTGCGGCTGACAGACAACACCTTTTCCACTGCCTCGACCTTTAGCAGTTCGAGCAGCGTTCCTTCTCCCACATATCCTGTGGCTCCTGTTAGTATTACTTTCATTTTATCTCTAATCTTGGTTTTACTGGGTCTGTCAGGCGAATGATATGGTCGTATTCCACATTTGTCACGCCCTTCACACTTTTGAAATATTACATGGTCTCTTCGAGAGTCTTGTCATCCGGCTTCTTCAAGGCCATGCCGTTGATGATATTGTAGTTGTAGATAACCTCGACTTTATATTCCTTGATGGCTTTCAACAGAGGTTCCTTGCCAATCTCCGCATCGTACATCACCAGAAATACATTCGGTGAGTGCTCTGGAACGTACTTATCTTGAATAGGCATTGCCGTTTCTATGTGCTGTTTCGTTTTGCATGAACATAGGAAGAGCGATGAGACAAGGTACATCAGGGCAATATGTAGGAGTGAGAGATCTTTCATTGATTGTAACCGATGGGCCTGAATTGTTTCTGAATCTCACTCCAGACGAACCCCTTCCTATAGAGGTAGTCTTTTATCTCCTGTGGTTCTCTGCTGAAGGCATAGCACAATGATTCGAGGCTGTCAAACTCTGGTCTCCCTCCACGAGACACTCGGTAGTCTCGCGGACTCCTCCCTTCCCTTAGAAGCATATTGACACTCGAAACAAGTATTGCAGGGTCTTTTGGCAGATAGTCCATATCGCTAAATACTATTAAATCAATGGGCAAAGACAGTGCAAACCGAGTGCAATCGAGCTCGCTCGAATTGCCGAGGTGCAGCCTGTTTTCGCAAATATTATTTGCAAAGTTAGTGATTTTGCGGCAGATTTCGTAAATTTACACCATAGTTTTATGATTGTTTAGTAAGAAATGATAGAAGTAGGATTGAAACATACAAGTGAATTGACGGTTACGGATCAAACCGATTGCTGCCGATTATGATGGCGTGGGTAGTCATGGCACGAAAAATGGAGCAGCACCGCTATGGATGCAGCTCCAGATGATTTGTTATGGATTATTTCACTTCTCGCTCCTGAATAGCCTTACCAGAACCCCAGGCAGTTCCTACCTTCTCGCCAACTACACGGTATTCATTCTTGGCAGAATCGAAGATGACGGGCTGCAGCTTCGAGAGGTCGATGTTGCCCTCTTCGTCGAGGATACTCTCATCGGCACTCATGTTGACAATCTCGCCAACCACGCGGGCACCTCCATTCTCGTCTTCATCGAAAGTCACGACATTACATTCAAGCGTCAACTTATACTCGTTGATGATAGGCGCATCCACGTTGGGACTCTTAGTGATGGTAAATCCTGCCTTGGCAACCTTGTCAGGAACGTCATTGCCTGAAACAATGCCGAAGTAGTCGCTCTGTACGATGTCATCCTTGGTAGCGAAGCTGATGGTAAAAGCCTTCTTCAGACGGATGTTGTCTGTTGTCTTGTGGGCAGACAGCTCGAAGGTGATGTGCTTCGGTCCGCACTGGCCACCCCATGCTGCCATCATCACGTCGGGATTCTCGTTCTCGTCCCATGTAGCAATCATAATAGCAGGCAACGGAGTGATAACTGCCTTGTCGCTGAAGTTCTTTCGACCTTCTACAGCCTTGACTTCTACTTTCTCCTTGGCGGGATTCTCGTTCACGTTTGCTTCTGTCTTTTGCTCCTTATTTCCGCAGGCAGCCATGAGCAGTGCGCCTGTCAGCACGAGAGCTGATGTCTTGAATAATCTTTTCATATGCTTGTTATTTTTTTCGTTTGTTTTTGGTCATTTTTTATTTGATTTGAAACGATCTCTGATGATTCCAGCGTCTCAATGACTCGGTCGCACCATGTATCGAATTCAGGATCCTCGGTTTGTACTTCAGGGTGAGCGAGGATATAGTCGACGGTACGGCGCACACCTTCGTGAAATGGGGTAGTGGCGCAGAACCCTGGGACAGCACGTTTTAGTTTGCTACAGTCGAAAACTACAGTGCAGGCCTTGTCGCCCAGCAGATTGCCTTCTAAATCCCATGTCTTGGGTGATACGCGAGCCAGATAGCTGGAAGATACATAATAGGGCTTATACTCAACGCCAAGAGCATCGGCAACAGTCTGGTAGATCTGATTCCAGGTCAGCGATTCGTCGCTCATAATCTGGAAAGCCTCTCCAATGGCTTGCGGGTTGCCGAGCAGGCCGATGAACCCACGAGCGAAGTCCTCATTCCACGTGAGCGTCCAGAGTGAACTGCCGTCGCCATGAACGATGACTTGCTTGCCATCCATCATGCGCTTCAGTACCTGCCAACTGCCCTTGGGACCATGTACACTAACGGGGACGCCGCGCTCACAATAGGTGTGGCTGGGGCGAACAATAGTAACAGGGAAACCATTGTCGCGATAGGCTTTCATCAGCAGTTCCTCGCAGGCTATCTTGTTGCGCGAATACTCCCAATACGGATTAGTCAACGACGTGCCCTCGGTGATGACATACTGGCGGACGGGCTTGTTGTAGGCTGAAGCTGAACTGATAAAGACATATTGTTTCGTCCGTCCTGAGAACATTCTGATGTCGCGCTCCACCTGTTCGGGAAGGAAACCGATAAATTCACACACGGCATCGAATGGCTCAGTGGGTAGACGGCTGAGCACACCAGCCTCGTCATTATTGATGTCGGCGATTATCTGTTTTACGTTTGCAGGCAGCTCGTCATTCCGAGTTCCACGACTCAGTAACCATAACTCATGATTGCTAGCCGCAATTTGTCGTGTGATGGCACTGCTGATGGTGCCTGTTCCACCTATTATTAATATCTTCATTGTATTTCCTTTCGACGATGATAGGACGGCCAACAGCGGCATCGCCCGTGTTGATGAACTGGAGGAACTGCTCCATAATTTTTCCGTTTGTTGCCAAAATGCTACAATTTACAGATTCTCCTTGAAGAACTGTATCAGTTTATCGGCGGCCTGGGTGACGTAAGGCTCAATGTCGTAGAGGGCTACATGGGTGGCACCCTCTGGACGGAACATCTCCTTCTTGCCACGGGCCAGGTCGTAGGCCTGCTGGCTGAAATAGTGGGTGTCGCTCTCTGAACCGGAGATGATGAGCAGCGGCTGGGTGAGCAGGTCGGCCACTTGGTCGAAGGCAGAGAACGAGATGATGAGGGGCATGCTGCGCAGGGCCAGTTTGTTGGTGGCTCGCGGATGCTGTGCACGGGGTGTGCGGTAGTAATCGACGGCTTCGTGCAGGAACACGGGGTCGCTGTCCTTCAGGTCGGCCTTCGAGTCGGGTATGCGGGGCATGTAGAGCACCGGCTCGCCTTTGGCCTCGCGTGTACGCTGCTCGGCGGCATTGGCCAGCGTAGCCAGCGTCTGGTCGCCCAGGGCAGCACGCATGGAGCCGCCAATGTCGAAGATGCTGATGCCTGCCACGGCCTTGATGCGACGGTCGATGCACGAGGCCTTGATGGTGTAGCCGCCACCGGCACAGAGGCCCAGGGCTCCGATGGCATTCTTGTCGACGAACGACAGGGTGCTGAGGAAATCGACGGCTGCATAGACATCGGAAGTACGAGCATAGGGGTCTTCCAAGTCGTGAGGCTCACCGCTACTCTCGCCCTGATAGGAAGCGTCGAAGGCCAGTGCCGCAAGACCTGCCTCGGCCAGTTTCCGGGCGTATGTGCCGGCACACTGTTCCTTCACGCCGCCGCCGGGATGTGATACTACGATGGCCTTCAACTGGCTGTCAGCCTTGGTGCCGTAGGGCAGGTAGAGTTCGCCCTTCAATTCGATACTGCCGTTCGGAAACGAAACGGCTTTCTTCGTCACGGCACCTGCCTCGAGGCCCGTGAGGATAGCGATTGCTGTTGTCATAACGATTAACTTTTTCATCTGTTGTATATCTGCTGTTTGTTTAGTTCGCAATGCGATACTGCGTCGGAGTCTGCCCCGTCTGTTGGCGGAACAGGCGTACGAAGTATTGCGGATATTCATAGCCCAGCGAGTAGGCAATCTCCTTGACCGACAGTGTGGTGCTGGTCAGGCGATCCTTGGCCAGACCTATCAGCCGCTCCTGGATGATCGACTGGGGCGGGCGACCCGTAGCGGTCTTGATAGAGTCGCCGAAGTAGTTGGCCGTCATGCCCATCTTCTCGGCAAAGTAACGAACGCTGGGAATGCCCTCCGTGGCAAGCCGTCCGCTGGCTACATACTCCGACAGCAATTGCTCGAACTGCTGTGCGATATTCGTATTCAGCGGCTCACGCATCAGGAACTGGCGGTCGTAGAAGCGTACGCAGTAGTCGAGCAACAGTCCCACGTTGTCAACAATAAGCCGACGGCTGTGCTTGTCGAAGTTCTGCTCCAACTCGTGCTCGATGTCCTTGACGCGCTCATAGAAGAACGTCTTCTCGCGCTCAGAGATATGCAGTGCCTCGTTCACGTCGTAGCCGAAGAAGCGGTAGTCCTGCATGGCCTTCTCCACTGCCGTACCCCGTATCAGTTCTGGCTGGAACATCAGCACCATACCCTCCGGCTCAACCACATTGTTTACTTGCACGGGCTGGTTAGGAGCGATGAACACCAGTGTCCCGTTGTCATAATCGTAGCGGCTACGTCCGTAGAGGATATCTGCGCACAGCTTTGTCTTCAGATTTACACTGTAGAACCCATACGAGAGCCACTGCCCGTTCATCTTCTCCGGCTCCTTCATCCGGCTCAGGTCGACGACCTCGATGAGCGGGTTGCGGATGTCGTCGAAGCCTGCCATGTGCATCAGCTCTGAAATGGTCTTGATATGTAGTACGTTTTCTGCCATATTCTTCGTTACTTCTGGATTTCGGCGGCAAAGTTACGACGATTATCCGAGATATGCGCTAAACAAATTACTTTTCGAGGTATACAAATTACTGAAATCTTTCTATTTCTTGTTATAATGTCATGTTTTCACTCAATGCTCCGACAATCTCATTAGCCTTGTAGGGTGCTTCGAGAAAGGTTGCGTCCTCGTCGCTCAGCGTGAGGTCAACGGACTTCACTGCATCATCGAAGTGCTTGGCATTGGTTGCGCCTACGATGGGAGCCGCCACGCCACGCTTGAACTGCCAGGCAAGGGCTACCTGCGACATCGACACACCAAGACGCTGTGCCAACTGGTCAACGCGGTCGATAATCTCCAGGTCGTTCTCCTTCGCATGGTCGTATTTGCTCTGGATAGTCTTGTCGGTATTGCTGCGCTTCGTCCCGCTTTCCCAACCGCAATGCGAGAGGTGGCCACCTGCTAAGGGAGAATACGGTATGCGTGATACGCCATACTGTTCAGCCACAGGAATCAGTTCGCGCTCGTCCTCACGGTAAATCAGATTGTAATGGTTCTGGAGCGTTGAAAAGAGCGTCCATTCGTTCCGCTCTGCACAGATCTGCATATTATGGAACTGATAACCATACATGGCCGAGGCACCGATGGCACGAACCTTGCCTGCTACGACGAGTGAGTGTAGTGCCTCCATCGTTTCCTCGATGGGCGTGGAATAGTCGAAGCGGTGAATCTGGTAGAGGTCGAGGTAGTCGGTACCCAGACGCTGGAGTGTACCGTCAATCTCACGAAGGATGGCTTCACGGGAGAGGAAGCCGGGGTTGAAATAGACCTTCGAGGCCAGCACCACGTCCTCGCGTTTCACTCCGATATTCTTCAGGGCCTTGCCCAGATATTCCTCGCTTGTGCCGTGCGCATAGCAGTTGGCGGTATCGAAGAAGTTCACGCCCAGGTCGAGCACATGTTTCACCATCTGGCAAGTCTCATCCTCGCCGAGCGTCCACAGATGGAAGTCCTCTGAGGGCTTTCCGTAGGACATGCAGCCCACGCAGATGCGTGAAACCTTGATGCCTGTCTTTCCTAATGTTGTATATTTCATTGTTCTTAGAGATTGTTTTGTCTTTTCTTTGATGGATGTGTTCGTTTCCACCACATGTAGTAGCCGCTGATAGGCAGGAAGCCGCCAATCAGAGCTGCGAGGA